>CAXEIX010000018.1:0-11101 GCA_963996605.1 uncultured Candidatus Poseidoniales archaeon
GTTACCAACTACATCAATCTCGATATGGCTGGGGTGAACTGGCCCGGTGGAGGGGGTGCGCCCCATGGGGACCCGGATCCCCAGATAGACGAGGACGGCTATCCCAAGGACTCCGAGGTGTGGCCAATGCGAGTCTACATCGGACCTGGTCCGAACCACGACAGTCTCGACCAGCCGGGAATGGTGGGGCTATCCAATTGGATTGGCTCGGATGCATTGGGCCTAGAGGAGCAAATGGGGACACTGGTAGGTGACGGTTACTCGGCAGATACGTGGAAGACGGACGTGTGGTTAGACATGGATAGGCCCGAGATAATAGTCTACGAGGACACCACTGCGCGAAGCGACCATGCTAGCTTCCAAGACAACCTCGGCACGGTCACAGTGGGCTTCGGCGGCCTGGTAGACGGTTACTGGTGCTATCACCAAACCTGCGACACCCTAGATGAGATGGAGCAGTGGATGGATACCACCGGCAAGGACTACGGGGAAGAGAACACTGGTGTCGCGAACGTTGTTAACAGCGTCGACATGATCACATGGTGGGCGCTTATGACCTTCTTCCACTGCGACGAGCAGCCCATCCTGAACGCGCTAATCTAGTCGTTTCGCGGCTAAAGAATGCCGAGATTGAATGTGACGTATACCATGGCAACCGCGATACTGAGGCAGGTGTAGAAGATAGGCTCTGACCAGGTCTTGATCTTCTTGCCATCCAGGGGCCCGAATGGGAGCATATTGAATGCGCATAGAATTGCATTACCCCACAACCAGTATCGGAGGATGAGGTCGATTAGCCCTACGAATCCCCCTAGGGCAATCCATGCACCGTATGCCAGGGTCCACAGAGCCATGTTGGTAATCGGTCCTGCTACCGCTATCTTACCGAATTGGTTCCTAGTAGCGTTGCCTGCGACCATGACGGCTCCTGGAGCCATGAATACGATTCCCAGGAATGCTGCTAATATCAAGCCGAATCGCAATCCTCCTGGATCAGCCCTGAACTCCGCCCAGCATCCGTAGTACTTGGCTACAAACTTGTGAGCGAACTCATGCAGGATGAAAGCGGGTGCAATCGAAATCAAGGAAAGAAGGCAATAGACTGGGAAGGAAGAGGAGAGGCTGAACACGCCTCCATCGAACATCAGTGCCAAGGCAATTGTGAAAGCCCCGGTGGCTAGAGCGAGATGGTTGATCTCCGTTCTAGAGAAGTGCCAGATAGACCCCTTGTGCAAGGAAGCAGAACGCATGGATCTTGGATTCCCGAAGAAGCTGGAAGACACCCTTCCTCCTTGGTCCATCTGAACGACTCGGATTCGTGGCTGTCTCCAAGTTCCATCGTCCCTAGCAGACGAATGGCTGCTCGCCCTCTGACGGGCCTCAAGGGGGTCGTCGTCAACCCACCATGCCCGGGGGTCTCTCTCCGCTGCCATAGAATGCTGGTCTCTATCGTCTGATATCAATGCTATTCGATTCAATCATCGAGCATTTCCTCTATCTCGGAGATAAGATCGTCCCATGTCATCGGTGGTTTGGAGTCCCCGTCCCGAAGTATCTCTCGCATTTCCTCCATCTGCGATTCATCCGGTGGTTTCTCCGCCCACTTGTTCTTGTTTCCCACTTCGCGAATCAACGAGGTCTTTCGTGAGAGTCGTTGGCTCCTCAAGCGCATCTCGCCACCCTTCTCGGGGTCATACTGGTGCTCCTGGATCATTTCTGAGTAGGTTTGCATCCACTCTCCATGGATTTCGTCTTCGGTATGGCTGAAGGGGTCAGCAAGCATCGTGACAAGTTCTCTTGCGAGACGCTGCGCCTTAGATCTCGCTTTGCCGGAGGTTAGCTTGTCCCTGGCCTTGGTATGGCCCTTGATGCATTCCTTACATCTAGTGGAACCTGGTACATCTGGCGCGTCGCACATGAGGCAGCAGACCGAGAAGCCCATTTGCTCCATGGCCCTTCTGGGAAGCGACATACTAGACGCTATCCGAAGGGAGTTATGAGGGTCACTCGGATTCGAAGGCAGATAGTTCCCCGAATCCTTCCAGCAGGCTTGGTCCGCTTCCAAGGTAGCAGAGGATGCCGCGCCTGCTCCTGGAGTCCTCTGGGGTAGAGTTGGATTCTGAAGCGCATGAGCCGGTGCATCCGTCGGCGAAGGCGATGTACACGCGCCCCTCTCTATCGATATGCAGGTCATTGAAGTCGAGTAGGTTCCTGTTGGAGCCCCCTATGTCGCGGCAATCTCCGCTGTTGAGGCATATACTACCTATCTGCACAGGATCGGGGGTGGCACGGACAGTGTGGAAGGTAGGATTCGGGTCAAGTGCATTCAAGCTGTATGTGACATAGAGGTAGTAGCTGACGTTAGCGTTGGCGTAGTGGGCGTTTCCATCCCATGGCGCTCCATCTATATTGGATTGGTTCAGCTCACTACCATTCTCACTACCAAGATAGGTGATGGCGATTCTTCCAGGGTCTCCGGCGTCGATTTGGGGGAAGGCGGTTGAGATTACTTGGTTGGGACTGATGCGCATGCTAGTCTGGCTCCACGTGTCCCCTGAGTCGGTGCTGGTCGCTAGGTATACTCCCTCATCGGCGCCTGTCCAAATGTGATAGGCATTCGATTGCGTGTCCGTGGCTACTTCCGAGTTCTTCCTGGGATAGGGAGTTCCCTGATCCTCGCCCATCGTCCGTTCGAACCATGTCAATCCGTTGTCCTTGGAGACAATGACAGTGGGCGTCTCGACTCTAGGTGTAACGTAGACCGTCCCATCGGGCGCCGAGGTGATGGCCCCATGCAGGCCTCCGTTGCTCGTTGCTAGGCCGACTAGAAGCCCTCCTGCCTCGAAGGTCGCCCCTCCGTCGAAGCTAGTGTAGCAGAAGATGCCGACTCCTTTGTTATAGCAGTAGTAAACCGCTTGATCATAGAATGCCTGTGATACTATGCCCCCGATCCCGTAACCGCTTCCAGTCCACGGCCCGGTTGCCAGCTTTATGTGGTCATTAAGCGGCGTCGTGCCCGAGTCGTGTGGGTTCCCAACCCACGTTTCCCCGTCGTCGTCACTCCAGCAGATCCAAGACGTCTCAAGGCCTTGCATTTGGACATTGAAAATTCGGTCGGTTACCGGGTCGACCCACCCATACGGGTCGTTTGTTTGGAATGCGCACAATGGGCCAGTCACATCGAGCCACGAGTCTCCGTGATCGCAAGATCGCATCACCTTCTCGAATGCGATGAAGAATATGCACCCGCTCGAGGTGACTCCGATACTGGGTTCTGCACCGTCCTCGCCTACATCACTGAGGTTGAACACCAATGGGAGGGGGTTTTCGTCTACTGCTTGACCGTCTGGTCCTGTGACGAACACACCAGATGGTGATTTTTCGACCTCGATCTCGTTCGATGTTTTGTCACCCTGGAGGCACCCAGAGAACGGCATCAGCATCAGCATCAACGCGGTAGCCAGTGTCAGCCCAGGGCGTAACATTGACCCCTGCCGATGCGTAATCGGCTTGAAACCTGCTGATTATTAGGAGTCTGTGTATCGGGCCCACATGGACTCGGAAACAATCCACAGAAGGCGTTGGTTGATTCTAGGGATAATGAGCCTGAGCCTTGTAATCACCCTACTAAACAATGTCACGGTTAACGTGGCCCTACCTGAGCTTTCGAAAGAATTGGGGGCAGATAACACTGAGTTGCAGTGGATCATGGATGCATACGTGATCGTGTTCGGAGGTTTGCTCCTTGTGATGGGGGCGTTCGGAGATAGATTCGGGAGAAAGCATGCGTTGCTTGTCGGACTTGCAATCGTGGGTTTGGTATCCGCATTGACTGCCCAGTATGCCACCACTTCGGAGCATGTAATTGGAGCTAGGGGCTTGATGGGGCTTGGTGCGGCTCTGGTGATGCCGGCAACGCTCTCGGTAATTGTCGTCGTCTTCCCTCCTGAAGAGAGGGGGAAGGCTGTAGGCGTATGGGTGGGAATGGCAGGGGTTGGCGCTCCGATTGGCCTCCTCGTCGGAGGGTGGGCCGTGGAAAACTTCGATTGGAGGGCGGTCTTCTGGATTAATCCGCCCATTATCGCGTTGGCGATGGTCCTCAGTATACTTCTTGTTCCCAACTCCAGGGACAAAGCTGGTTCGCCGATGGACCCAGTAGGGGGTGCGCTTTCGGTTGGAGGTTTGGGTTTTGTTCTCTTTGCGATAATTGAGGGGCCAAGTATGGGATGGACAAGTGCGGAAGTATTGTCACTAGGGGCCATGGGATTGGTCCTGTCTTTCCTTTTCGTTTGGTGGGAGATGAAGACAGAGCATCCTATGCTACCGATCGATTTCTTTCGAAACAGGGGGTTCTCTCTGGGGTTAATCGCAATTAGTCTGGCGTTCTTCGTGATGTTCTCTTTCATGTTCACCCAAATGCTCCACTTCCAGTTGGTTAGGGAAAGGAGCGCTTTGGAAGCAGCATTGCGATTCCTCCCTCTTCCTCTGGGACTGATGCCCAGTGCGGCAAATAGCGACAGGCTATGCGAAAAATTCGGAAGCAACAACGTTGTTTCGTTCGGTCTAGCAATTATTGGGGGAGCGATGCTAATCTTCACCACGGTAGGGGTGGGGACGCCGTATTGGACGCTTGCGGTTATATTCTTCCTGATTGGAGTAGGAATGGGCTTGACCATGGCACCGTCAACCACCATGGTGATGGATTCCATCCCTCATGACAAGGCGGGTGTCGGCAGTGCTACGAATGACGCCAGCAGGGAGGTCGGAGGCGCCTTTGGCATCGCCATAGTAGGAAGTGCTGTGAATGAGATATATCAGAGTGAGATGGTAGTGCCCCCTGGTCTTGAAGTACAATCTGCATTGGTTTCCGAGTCATTCCCAGCTGCCATCAGGATCGGCAATGAGTTGTTGGTCCAAGGAAACGCAATTGGGGCCGAGTTGATTGAAAACGCGCAACACGCCTTCGTGGAAGGTATGACTGGAGCAGCAGCAATATCGGCGCTCGTTGCGTTTGTGAATTCAATCCTAGTTAAGTTGTATATGCCAAGGGGAGTAAGCCCGGAATCGGAGGACGCTGGGGCGTAAGATTGCTCATGGCACGTAAAGGGGTCGTTGAGTCGGTGCCCCAGGTGGTCGTGCTAGCGGGTGGTTTGGGAACCAGGCTTGGGGATATATCGAAAGACACTCCAAAGGCGCTCGTGGAGGTTGGTGGAAAGCCCATTCTATCGCACGTCCTCGACTGGGCAGCAGTGCAAGGCTGCAGCAGAGCATTGGTGCTGACTGGCCACCTAGGGGAGAAATTCGAGGGTTTCGAGCACCAAGGGGTGGAGTTGACCTTCTTCAGAGAACCCCGTCCTCTAGGGACGGGCGGTGCTCTCTGGAACGCGAGGGAACTGATAGAGGGGAGTTTTGTCCTACTATGGGGTGATGACCTGCACATGGTCGATTATCGCAATCTCTTGGTAACGCATCTAACTTCTGGATGCGAGATGACGATGACTGTGACGCGGGAACACTCCTCTTTCAATCTCGAATATGGAGGAGGGCGGGTGTTGAGATATGACAAGCGGAGGTTGTTGCCTGAGGGTCTAAATGGGTACGAGGCGGGAACTAGCGTCATCGAGAAGTCGGTTCTGGAAAGATACGGCAGGGAAGGGGCTTGGAGTTGGGAAGAGGATGTGTATCAGTCCATGGCAGGATCGATTGCCGCTCACGTGGATGATTCTCCTTTCTGGGATATCGGAACGCCTGAGCGTCTTTTCAGACTAGGGCGCTTCCTCGATGAAGGCTGAAGCCGATGGCAACAGTAGTTCTCCCGGCAGAGCATCCTCTTTCTCAATTAGCGCGAGTATCATCCCTCCGTAACCGCCACCCATCAGTCTAGCTCCCAGAACCCCTGGGGTTTCTTGGACCTCCTTGACTAGACTGTCTATCGCAGGGGTACTAGCTCTGATGTTATCACGGATTGACGCATGAGATTGATTGAGCAGTTTCCCGAGCCTGTTTACATCGCAATGCAATGCTTCTCTGACTCTCTCACTCTCCAGAAGAGTGTGCATTACCCTAGTCTCTTTACAGACCTCTGAGCTATTGTAGTCGGTTTCTCTCAGATTCCTTCTAATTCCTGTATCGACCAATTTGAAGAGCCAGTCAGAAGGAACTCTGAAGTCGGATACGGACATGCAATCGAAATCAATCAAAGTTGCATATCCCTTGGTTGAATGGGTGATTGCGATTTGGTCAAGGAGACCGCAATGTGAGTCAAGAACCTCATGTTCTATTCTCTGGGCCTCGAGTGAAACATCCATCTCGCCGTCGAAATTCCCAGAGCACATGGCCACCGCTACGCATAGAGCGGCAGAGGAGGACATCCCTGCTCCGATTGGGATTTCGGATTGGACTTTCAATTCCGCATCCCATCCCCCTGCAGACTCCCATAGCCTCACTACGACTGGATCGCCGATAGCCCCACTACGACTTCTGCTTGCAGACAGGACAAGCCTATGCTGGCTTGGGAACGAGAGTGCCATCCCTCCAAAGCGGTCTGTGTGTTCGCCGATAATGTTGATTCTCGCGGGGACGCTCGCAGTCCTTCTCATTTTATCACCATGGCAGCGTGGCCTTGTTGCCGGTCACGTTCAGAATCCTATCTGATCTTCATGACCGCATTCTGGGTGTGCGCATATGACCTTGTATCTCTCTCTCTTTGGCCGGGGAATCTGCATCCTACTGCCGCACATCGTGCAATGGTGGGTAATCGTCTCTGGCTCCTTCTTGGTCACCTCCTCGGTGTCCTTCAGATCGGTTAGCACGGTCTCCGCGCCAGAAGTGGTCCAGCCTATCTGATCAGTATATTCGTCTGCCTCCTCGGACAGTTTCTTCGCCCTCAGGCCGAGCTTGATCTTGATTCGGCTTCCCTTCTTCTTTCCAATCGGAGGCTGTCCTGGTTTGCCCTTCTTCGGTGCAGGCCTCCTCTTCTTGCCCTGTGGCCTCCCCTTGGGTGCAGGCCTCCTCTTCTTGCCCTGTGGCCTCCCCTTGGATGGCCTCTGAGCGGGAGGAGGATTTTGCTTGGGAGGAGCAGGGGGTGTGGCTGGAGGTGCTGGCGGTGCTGGCGGTGCTGGCGGTGCTGTCTTTGGAGGAGCAGGGGGCGGTGGAGGCGGGGCAGGTTTGTTACCCTCATCACCCATGATATCAGAACGTAGGAGAGGCTGGTTCCCTTTGAAAGAATCGGAGATGGTTCGTATCAGGCTGGATAGGTTACCAGAGAGTGTGCCTTTACAGGGGCAATCGCATCCCTAGCATCAAGCCCATCCAATTCAATCAGAAATAGGGCACCCTGGACAATTGCTCCGGATTCCTCACAGAGTCTTGCGCATGCTGAAATCGTACCCCCGGTAGCCAAGAGGTCGTCTACGATAACGACCTTCTGCCCGGGCTCAATGGCGTCTTCGTGCATTTCGAGTGAGTTTGTGCCGTACTCGAGGGAGTACTCGACCCTGCGCGAGGAGGCCGGTAGCTTGCCTGGCTTCCTGACCGGGACGAACCCGCACCCAAGGCGATCAGCGAGCAGTGGGCCGAAGATGAAGCCCCTTGCTTCGGGGCCGATGATGACGTCGGGGGCCCACTCGAGTTGTTGAAGGTCAGTGACGAACCGGTCGGTGATGGAAGAAACCAAGCCGGGTTCGCCGAGGACGGGTGTGATGTCTCGGAACATGACGCCCTCTATGGGGAAGTCAGGGACCGTGCGTATGGTCGCTTTGATCCTGCTCAGTATCTCGTCGTCCATGGCGCGCGCTCCTTCACACATTCTTGACTGTGGAACCGATCGGGGGCATCAGCCCCCGACACGGCTCCCAGTTACGTCATTACCTCGTGCTCTCAAGCCCCGAGTATCATGTCGAGGATGGTTCCATCCCCGTCTATGCTCATGTAGAACATTAGCATGAACACGGCGATTCCACCCACTACAGGGTTGATGTCTTTGAACTTCCCAGTGCCGGTCATGATCGCGCAGTAGGAGATGATCCCCCATGCGATTCCATCGGCAATCGAGTAAGTGAAGGGCATCATCACCATTGTGAGGAAGGCGGGCACCGCCATGACCGAGTTGGACCAGTCGATGTCTGCTGCCTGCCTCATCATCATTGCACCCACGACCACAAGGGCGCACGCCATTGCGTATTGCGGGATTGATGCGAAGATGTCAGCGAAGAACAGCCCTGACAGCATCAGGACGCCTACTGTGGCTGCAGTGAGACCGGTCTTCCCGCCCTCCTCTATTCCTGCTGCCGACTCGATGTAGGTGGTGGTGGTGCTCGTTCCGCAAAGCGCGCCGACTATGGTAGCGGCGGCGTCGGACATGAATGCCTCATCGGAGTTGTGGAGCTCGTCGTTCTCGTCGACGTATCCTGCCTGGCGGCCCACTGAGTACAGTGTGCCAGCAGTGTCGAAGATGTCTACGAACAGGAAGGTGACCATCACGGAGATGAATCCGCCCCAGCCAAGATCGGACCCGGAGATGTCTCCGAGAGCGGTAACCGCAGCGAAGAGTGTCTCCTCAGGGATTCCGACGAAATCGAATATCTTGGTGGGAGGCTCTGCTACCCCTTCACCCGGGACACCAGCTACGAAATTCGGGTTGACTACACAAGTGTCGGCCGTTGCCCCAGCGCAGAATTCCACAACCGGATATCCTTCATTGTAAGGATCATTTACGCCCAAAATCCAGCCGATAACTGACACAGCCAACACTCCACCGATGATAGCAAAGGGCAGCTTGCGTGCCATCATGACAGCAATAGCGATTAGCCCAATCATGGCCCAGAACGCGCCTGATGACGCAGGGTCCATCGCTCCCGTTTCGCCCAGATTGACGAGCGTGGCGTTGTCGCCTTGCACCCAACCCATCTCCCTTAGGCCGATGATGGCCAGGAACATGCCGATACCGGCGCCTGTGGCTATCTTCAGATCTGTGGGGATGGCATTGATCATCGCCGTCCTTACGCCTACCTGGGGCAGTGAGAGTATCAAGAAAATGACTCCCTGCACTAGGATCGCAGCTAGTGCGATCTCCCATGGCACTGCCATCGCCCAAGGCGCGGCGACCGTGAACGCGAAGTAGGCGTTCAGGCCCATTCCTGGCGCTAGAGCGAAGGGTAGATTCGCCCAGAACGCCATGACCATGCATCCAACGAACGCGGCAACAGCTGTCGCGAAGAGGGCATCCTCGAAGGGGATGCCTGTCGCTGACAGCATTGACGGGTTCACTAGGAGGATGTAGGCCATTGTCAGGAACGTTGCGCCACCGGCTCTTATCTCGGTATTGACATCGCTCCCTGCTTCCGTTACTCCAAACATTTTGTCTAATGCTTCCATTTTTTCACCATTATTTCTTTTGTAGTGGTGAGTTTCAACTCACCTGATGGCGCCAGAGACACCGCGGCTTATGTATAATGCGTGAGAAATGCAGTATTCAGTCAGGACGTGATCAGGTTAGTGGAATCTCCAAGGTTTCGTCATTGGAGGGGATGTGGACCTTCGTTTCCACTCCGATATCCTCTGCGAGTGCCTCGGCTGCTGCCTCGTCAGCATGGAATATTACCACGTGTGAGGGGTCGCAGTCGCTAGCGAATTTGCAAAGTGAGGGGTGATCCGCGTGGTTGGATAGGTCGAACTTGTCGATCTCAAGTGGAATCTGGGTCTGCTTTCCGAAAATAGGGAGTGCGCCTCGCTCCAACAGCCTCCTTCCTCCCGAGCCCTCGGCTTGGTAGCCCGTGAGCAGGATGGCGTTGGAACCGTCATGCCTCAGTCTGTTCAAGTACCAAAGAGCCGGCCCCCCGTCCAACATGCCGCTTGTCGTGACGATCACATCGGCCCCCAGTGCCTTCTTCCTGTCCGACTTCCCTGTGACCCTCCTTGACCATCGGTAGGCTGCCTCCATAGCACGAGAGTCCTGGATGAACTCGGGGCATCCCAGCCATTCTCTGGTGACTCTGGTGCCCATGCCGTCATAGTGGACATCGAGGCCGGGCGCCTCTCTGTGGAGAATACGGAGTATGTCCTGCCCCCTTCCGGAAGCGAAGGCTGGTACCAGCGCCACGCCCCCACGAGAGACGACTTCTAGGACTCGGGAGACGAAACGCTCCTCCTCCTCTGCTCTGTCAGGGTGAGACCTACCCCCATATGTTCCCTCGAGGCACAGTATGTCACAGTCCACTGGTGTAGCCTTTGGTGCATTTGGGCTGTTCCGAGTATCGATGTCCCCAGACCAAAGGATCGTGGCCTCAGGTGTCTGGATCTCAATCATAGCGGCTCCGGGGATGTGGCCTGCTGGATGCAACCTGCATCTCCACTCACCAACATTGAACCAGGTATTGAATTGGTGTGGGACCCACGAGTCCAGAGCTGCCTCCAGGTCGCGCTTATCCCAAGCAAGGGGGTACCCCTCGATGTCGGAGACCTTGTACGTGTCAGCCCACATTATTTCCGAAACTGCTGCGGTGAGGTCGGTGCCATGGAGCGTTGTCCCGTGGTGAGTGAGCCACGGTGCCATCCCAATGTGATCTATGTGCGCATGTGTCATTATCGCATGCTTGACTGGGGGGGCCTCTGAGGGGTATTTCGGTGGTTTTGTTGGAGCTAGGCCATAGTCGATGAGGACCCTGGTGCCGGATCTATCTTCAATTATGCAACCGACATTGCCTACTTCTCGTGCACCACCTAGAAAGTGCAGTCTTATTCCATTCGGAGCATGGCTCGGATAAGATGTCGAAGAGCCCGCGGTGTACAGTACCATGCTCGATGTTCCGGGGGGACGGATATGAATCACACCCACCCCCACCCCCTAGTTTCCTGTGGAATGGGAAGAATCAGAATCGAAGTTAATTTTTGATCTGTGTAACAATTATAGTATGCAAACTGAAGACCTTCAGATGGCTGTTGAAACTAATATACAGATAGTAGTAGACTCTTGTTATGATCCGAATAAGCACACTACACTGGAAACACAGGGGTTGGGGGGTAACTTTGAGATGGGGCGGTCCCCGCCCAACAACATGCCCAGGCAGAGTGAGATGATCTTCGAGGTAGATGAAGATAGGTG
>CAXEIX010000019.1:0-10246 GCA_963996605.1 uncultured Candidatus Poseidoniales archaeon
GTCATGGTTGTATTCGATGTCGATGGGACGCTTCTCGATAGAGATGGTTTCCATGACGAATTGGTGAGTCTTGCAAAAAGAGTTGACAGGGACGTGATGCCCGTGTCACTTGCATCGGGGAGGACTCTCCCGAACGTTACTCCGATAATGCAGGCGATAGGGACTTCCGGATTCATTGTCGCCGAGAATGGCGGAATGGTCTGGGATAGCATACAGGGACATGGAATCAGGTCACTCTCAGATGGTTTCAGGGCGAGGAAAGCAGCGGAATGGCTGGCGACGAAGATAGAGGGCCTGGATCCTAGAGGAATAGAGTCGAACAGATGGAGGGAGACTGAGTGGTGCCTGAGTAATACTGACTCATTCGAACAGATGAAGAGCCTGATCGCGGATAGCGAGTGGTCTGATCTCGAAGTGGTCTCAACCGGTTTTGCGGTTCACATCGCCAATCCGGGATTGGACAAGTCCCTCGGGCTGAGCATCGCCATGGAGCAGAGGGGAATTGACCCCAAGCGGGTCATCGCCTGTGGGGATGCCCCCAATGACATACCTATGTTCGACCTAGTTGGCTTCTCGGTTGCGGTCAGCGACCTCTATCCGGAAGTTGTGGCCTCTGCTGATGCTATCACCGAGGAAAGGGGCAAAAGCGGTTCGATAGAGCTCCTCAAGGCTCTACTCGGTCAGTGACTGGTTGGTGCAGGCGGCAGGATTCGAACCTGCGAAGCGCTATGCAGAGGATCTTGAGCCCTCCCCCTTTGACCACTCGGGTACACCTGCACCTCACCGAAGGAAGGCTTGGATTTTATTATCGCGGACGGGGCGTCTTGTTACTTTGTCAAGGAATTGTTGATGTATCTCCTCTGCTGGATGCTGGATAGGTCGCGTTCATGGCAGTCGGTTCTGGTCCTCGTAGGCTTTCCAAGAACGAATTGGAAGCGGTGCATAAGACGCTCATCGAAGTGACTAGGAAGCAGAAGAGCAGCGATACTCCTGTTGACGTCGCCATGGCCGAAGGCGTGGTCTTCTGGGATGCAGTGGGACAGTTATTGCAGGGCATGGAAACCGAGCTATCGGAGACAGTCAGGGACGAAGGGATGACTGCAAAGGCCCAATTGCTCTCCAGGAGGCTCGGCGTAGCAAGGACGTGCGTCAGGGACCTGACCAGGATCCGGCTTACGTCTTTCACGAGGCATGCGGTTTCTTCTAATCTGCTTAGCTCGGCGAATGGTAGTTCGGTCGGATTCCAGACACTGGACTGGAGCCGGCACGACCCATCTGAGAGAGTGTTCTACAACGGAGTGAGGGATCTTGCTGAGAAGTACAAGGTTTCCACATCATGGTCTTCCATGCTGGGATCTTCTGAGGCGGAGCCGATTGCAGCGGTTAACGAAGTAATCGAGACTCTCGAGGACTTCTCCGGGGATGAAGACAAGGATGCGCCGGCGGCCGCGCCAACCGTCACGAAACAGGAGTCCGAGTGGGAAGAGCCGGACTTTGACGAGGAGGACAGGATCAGGGAGATGGACGAGTTCCCAGAACACGCAGCATCCCCCTCGGAGTCAAGGACGCTGGACGAGGAGGTTCCCGAGGAGCCCCCGGAGCTACTCAGAATCAGAGTACTCAAGGATGTAGAGGACCCGATTCTGATGGCAGACGGGACCGAAGTGGCCCTAACCGAGGGGGACATTGAGAACTGCCCATCTATCGTAGCCGAGATCCTCATCGCGGCCGGTCTCGCGGAAGCAGCTCCGATATAGCAGGGCAATTACTAACTCTCTCCGGCGCCGCACATGGTTCGAGGGTTGAACTATGGCAAAGGGAGTAACTGACAGGCAGATAAGGGAATTCAGGAAGTCATTCGAGTCCGATCCATCCGCGATGGTGGCGCAGAACGCTGTCAGCAATGCAGACCTGTCAACACTCACCCTCCGGAGGGACCTGGTGCAGAACATGGACTTCTCGTTCAGCACGAAATTGGATGAGTGGAGCGTCACCAACCAGAGGAGGAGCGGTCGATGTTGGCTTTTCGCTACTTTGAATCTCTTCAGGGTAGGGACGATGAAGAAGATGAACGTGAAGAACTTCGAGTTCAGTCAGGCGCATATTCACTTCTGGGACAAACTGGAGAGGGCCAATCACTTCCTTGAGGCCATCCTGGAGACGTCGGACAGGCCGGTAGACGACCGAACCATCCACTTCCTCCTCAGTGACCCGATCGGGGATGGCGGGCAGTGGAACATGGCGACCAATCTGATCAGGAAGCACGGACTTGTTCCAATGTCCGCATATCCGGAGTCGCATAGCAGCAGTAGCACCAGATCGATGAATACGATTCTCAAAGACGTCTTGAGATCTACTGCAAGCGAGATCAGGTCGATTTTGGACAATGGTGGCTCCGAGAAGGAGGCCAGGGGGCATAAGGAATCAAGGATGGGCGATATTTGGAAGATTCTTTGCATCCACCTGGGGACCCCGCCGGAGAAGTTCGACTGGCAGTGGAGAGACAAGGATAACGAGTTTCACAGAAAGGGGGAGATGACACCCCTGGAATTCGTGGACGAGTATGTGGATGTCGATTGGGAGAACTACGTATGCATAGTGAACGACCCTAGGAACGAGTACTACCAGACGTATACCGTTGATTACCTGCAGAATGTTGCTGGAGGCCCTCCGGTAGTGTACCTAAACGTCCCCTCCGACGAGATGAAGGGAGTGACTCAGAGGCTCCTCGAGGATGGGACTCCCGTCTGGATGGGATGCGACGTCGGAAAGCACATGGCCCGAAAGAAGGGCCTCTGGGATGCAGAGCTTTACGATTTCAAGGGCCTATATGGCGTGGAGTTCGGTATGGAGAAGGCGGATCGCCTGAGATTCGGGCAGACCATGATGACGCATGCAATGCTGTTCACAGGGGTCGATGTCGTGGATGGCAGCCCTAGAAGGTGGAGGGTGGAGAACTCATGGGGGTCGGATGACAACGGCATCAAGGGATTCTACACGATGAACGACAACTGGTTCGACGAGCACATGTTCGAGATTGCCGCGCCCAAGGACTACCTGACGGAAGAGATGGTTGCGGGCCTTGGTGGCGAGCCAGTGGTGCTTCCAGCCTGGGACCCGATGGGTTCCCTGGCTAGGGATGAGGCACTCAACTAGCGCTCCGTCACACTAAGCTTCGGTCTATCGCCTGATGAGATCCCGGTAGATTTCCCCGCTTGGCCTTAGTGTCCTCTCCTGGCTCTCGAAGTCTACCGAGTACAGTCCGAAGCGCATCTTGTACCCCTCTGCCCACTCGAAGTTGTCCATCAGGGACCAGTGGTGGTATGACCTGATGTCCCTTCCATCCTTGATTGCCTCGGATATCACCCATAGATGACGCATTAGGTGCTCTGGTCGCAACGAGTCGTTGGAGTCGGCGACCCCGTTCTCTGTGATCTCTATCGGGACTCCGATTTCAGCCACGAAGTCGATCGCCCTCCTCATCCCCTCTGCATACATCGGGTACCCGAACTCGGTAGTGGTCTCGTGCTCCCTCTTGGCGAAGTCCAGCTCATCGGCAGAGGTTGGCATGAATAGTCCGGTGATGAAGTGGGTGTAGTAGTTCAGGCCGACGAAGTCCAGAGACCCCTTCGCACCCGGGATCTTTGTCCATAGCATCCTTCCAGTCATGATTCCCTTCCTCCATGACCCGTTCCACAACCACTCGAGGAGCCTCGCCACAGGCCAGTCGATAGGGCTCCACCTGTTTGCAGGGTCGAACAGGGTGACGTTCTTCGCGATACCCAGGGTGCAATCCGGGTCCCTCTGCTTCAGGCTCCTGTATACCATCGCATGGGCTCGCATCATGTTCCGCATCACCCTCAGGGTCAGTCGGATGCTCCTCCTGCCCGGGGGGAACTGTCCTAGGGTGTATCCCATCGCGGAGAAGACGGTTGGCTCGTTGATGGTGCACCATACCGAGACCCGGTCGGATAGGGAGTCGAAGGCCCTCTCGCAGTAGAAGAGGAAATCCGGAAGGTTGCTGCTATCGGTGAACCCGCCCCTATCCTCCCACCATGAGGGATGAGAGAAGTGGTGTAGCGTCGGCATCGGCCTGATGCCCCTGGCGATCAGGTCATCCACCATGTCCGAGTAGGTCTGCATTGCATCCTCGTTCCACTCGCCCTGGCTCGGCTCGAGGCGGCTCCACTCTATCGAGAAGCGGTATGAGGTCACACCGAGCTCGGAAAGGAGATCGAAGTCCCCCCTCCATCTCGTCCAGTGGTCGCAGGCGATTCCGCTCGGCTCCTTCCCGGTCCTTGACTCGAAGTCCGTCCAGTTGTTGCTCTGGTTCCCCTCTATCTGGTGAGCAGCTGTTGCCGTTCCCCAGATGAAGCCATCCGGGAACGATATGTCGCTTGTGTCTATGTTCTGCCAGTCGTAGTGAGGCTCTGGGAAGGCTCTCCTCCTGTAA
Source organism: uncultured Candidatus Poseidoniales archaeon (assembly GCA_963996605.1). Taxonomy (GTDB): domain Archaea; phylum Thermoplasmatota; class Poseidoniia; order Poseidoniales; family Thalassarchaeaceae; genus UBA36. The sequence goes on from CAXEIX010000019.1 coordinate 4,454, forward strand.
GTGATGAGGCTTATCTTGAACAGGGCGAACAGGGCGATAGCAGCGAGGAGGACCTGCCACACCCTCTCATCCATGGCTGCTGCAGAGAATGCCAGTATTGGAGGTTCTTCTACGAGCTTCCGTCCGTGACGAAGCCCTGCCATCTCCTCATGTAGTCCACGAATGTCGGGCTTAGGCCCTGTTCGAGCAGATGCTCTGGCGTGAATGGTGGCCTTTCGGGAGAGTATCCGTCTGTCTCCGCCTCGGATGCCCAGTTGGAGTGAGCGATGGCGACTCTTGCTACGCCCACCATGTCTGCCCCCTCGTCGAGAACGAACTGGGCATCCGCTCCGTCCCATACTGAACCGGTGGAGATCATAGGGAAGTCATCCCCCAGGGACTCCCTGAATCTGCGCGTGATGGTCCTTTGGTCATCGGGTTCTCCCTGTGCCCCCGTGAAGGCATCCCAGCAGGAGATGTGGAGCAAGTCAATGCCCCAGTCAACCATCATTCCAGCGAGTTCTAAGCTATCGGACATGGTCACTCCGACGTCATGCTCGGGAGAGATCCTGACGCAAACCAGGAAGTCATCGGAGGTCCTGCTCCTGATCTCCCTCAGCACCTCCCTCAGGAAGAGGGAGCGCCCTTCCAGCTCGCCTCCCCATCGGTCGTCCCTGCGATTGGTCCTTGTCCCCAGGAACTGGCATATCAGGTATCCATGCGCACCATGGACCTCCACTCCGTCGAATCCCGCTCTCTCGCATCTCTCTGCGGCCTCGCCGAAGGATGCTGCCAATTCTCGAATCTCGGAGTCGGAGAGACCTCTGGACTCCTCCTCCACCCCCTTCTCGAGGTTGGTGCTGGCTGAGACTGGTTGTCCCCCCGTGAGCGAACGAGGTGCCCTCAGGCCGCCATGGAATATCTGGACGAGGCTTGCCGCGCCCCTCTCCCTGATTCCATCGGCTAGCTCCTTCAGGCGGGGTATGTGGTGATCCCCCCAGACGCCCATCTCGCCTTCCCATGACTTTCCGCTCGGATGGACGTGGCTGGCAGCGGTTGTGACGATGCCGAATCCACCCTCGGCACGCCTCAGGAGCCAGTTTATCTCGTCGTCGGAGAGAGTCCCGTCCTCATCCGACTGCTTGTTGGTCATCGCAGCCAGGACGGTCCTATTGCGTACGCTGAGCCCCGTTCCGGGCACGGTCCACTCGGCGGATACCGTACCAGACACAGCCTCACCTGCATGGTCCCGAGGACCCTCGCCGTTATCGGCGAGGATCGCTCAGTCCTTGCGTCTTCCGGCTACTAGTATAGCCGCGCCCAGCACTGATGCCAGGCCTGTGATTGCCGTGAACCCTGGTAGGATTCCTCCGCTTTCCTCGTCGTCGACTGGGTCAATCCCGTCGTCTGGGATTCCGTCGCCGTCGGCGTCATCGTCTGCGTTGTCGCCGATCCCGTCGTCGTCGGTGTCCTTCGATTCGCTGGCATCGGTCGGGAACGCGTCGGCGTTGTTACCGACGCCATCGCCGTCCGAGTCTAGAATCTCGTTGGGGTCGTTCGGAGCCCAGTCCGCGTTGTCGCCCACGCCGTCGCCGTCCGTGTCCCTGCTCTCGTATGGGTCGGACATGAATGCGTCCGAGTTGTCGCCCACGCCGTCTCCGTCGTAGTCGCTCCACTCGCCCGCATCGTTGGGGAACGCGTCCGCCACGTCTCCGTAGCCGTCGCCGTCGGTGTCGCTAGTCTCGCTCGGATCCAGTGGGAATACGTCTGAGGTGTCGGGAGTGCCGTCGTTGTCGTCGTCGGTGTCGGCGTTATCGCCCACGCCGTCTCCATCTGAGTCGATGTACTCGTTCGGGTTGTTCGGGAACGCGTCCTCGGAGTCTCCCACGCCGTCGCCGTCGCTGTCCGTGGACTCGCCGCTGTTCAGCGGGAAGTCGTCCAAGTCGTTCGGGGTCCCGTCGCCGTCAGCATCCTCATCTGAGTTGTCGCCGGTCCCGTCGCCATCGGTGTCGGTGGTCTCGTTCGCGTCATCCGGGAAGTCGTCGCCGTTGTCGCCCACTCCATCACCATCGGTGTCGGTGGTCTCGTTAGCGTCGAAGGGGAAGTCGTCCTGATCGTCGTTCACGCCGTCCCCGTCGCTATCCTCGTCGGTGTCGTCGGTTCCGTCGTTGTCAGCGTCGGTGTCGGCGTTGTCGCCTACTCCGTCGCCGTCCGTGTCGACCCACTCGGTAGAGTCGTCTGGGAACGCATCGGAGTTGTCGCCCCATCCGTCTCCGTCCGAGTCCGCGCTTTCGCTTGCGTCCCATGGGAAGGCATCGCCGTTGTCTCCAACGCCGTCACCGTCCGCGTCGTTGGACTCGGTGGGATCGTTCGGGAACTCGTCGTGGTTGTCACCAACCCCGTCGTCGTCCAAGTCGGACCACTCCTCTGGGTCGTCTGGGAACCTGTCTTCGAAGTCGTTGTACCCGTCTCCGTCGGAGTCTGGGTACCCGAATACTATCTGTATCTCCTCGATGTAGTCACCTGCCATCACCTCGACACAGTTGCCTGTCATCTCGGTTCCGTTGTAGCTCCAGGAAGCCACTACGAGGCCGGCTCCGTCATGGGCCCCTCCGCAGAGGGAGCCATCGAAGTCGAGCGAATCGGTATCCTCGCCCCAGACGACTATGTCACCTGGGTAGTGGAAGATCATCTGGCCCTCGTCGTTGACTGTGACGTTGTAGTGGAGGTCCCAGCCCTGCATCATTACCGGGGAGTGCCCATCGGAGTTGTTGGCTAGGTTATCGAACCAAACGTGGTTCGTAGCGCACCATGGCTCGACCCCGTTCATCGTGAATGGGGGTGCCTGTTCCGAGCAACCCTCCTCTGAGGTGCCCTCGATGTACTGCATCTCGAACATGGCAGCCTCGGTGTCGTTCAGGATGCCGTCGCCGTCGAAGAAGTCGAAGTCTATCTTCATCCTGATTTCGTCGTCGAGGGTGGTGTGCTGGTGGATCGCAGCCACGGCCGTGCCGTCACTGTCAACCACCTCGACGAGCTCTGCGCTGAAGTCCTCGCCGACAGCGAAGTCCTGCATGTCGAATGACGGAGACGGACCTTCTCCGTCGCCGAAGTCTTGATCGAGAAGCATCTCGAGGCAGTCCGGGATTCCATCGCCGTTCTCGTCTTCCTCTGCCAATGGTCCCAGGATGTAGGCTATCAACAACCCAACCGTATGGGTATCAGTCCATCCGTCGTCATGCTCCTCGATTGACATTAGGTCGCCTTGTACGGCGATTAGGCATACGTCTTCGGTGACCTCGAGTTCCCATTCGAGGGATTCGGAGTCGCTGGTCGATGTGAAATTGTGATAGTCGTCATCGTCGTCTGCGTCATCTCCGTCGTAGTACCACTCGTCATCACCGTCGGGACAGTCCTCGACCCCGTCGTTGACCTGGTATATCCAGACCTCGGAGCCATCGCTGCAGTCGAACCAGTTGATTGGATCGCCATTGTCGTCGTACTGCTGCTCGTCAGCGCCGTCGGGGCAGTCCTGCTCCTCATCGTTGACCCAGCTGAACGGTATCTCGTCGCCGTTCCCGCAGTAGAACGTAGGCTCGTCGTCGTCCTCGTCTCCGGGGACCATTTCTACACTCCATCCGAGCTGGTAGTCGCCATCCACATCCAGGTCGTCCATGGTCCAGCTCATCGTCCAGTTTCCTTCGGAGAGCTCGTAGCCGATGTTCGATAGGATGAATTCAGCCATCTCGTCGCTGCTTAGTTCCTCTTCCCCATTCTCACCGAAGGCCTCCATCAGTTCGTCGATCGGGATGCCATCTACTTCCTGCCATCCGTTGTCGTCGACCTCCAGGATGACGTTCACGGGCCACTCCATTTGGCATGGTCCATCAAAGCCGAAGCTCCCCCCACGCTCATCCTGTGGCTCGCCGTTTTGCCAGTCGATCTCCTCTTGTCCCCAGTCCAGAATCGTGTATTCTATGTCGACGACGCATGTGGTGTTCTCGATCACCATCTCCCAGTCAGCGGAGTAGCCGCCGCTGGTCGTCGTGAAGTTCACAGCGTCCGGTTCCTGATCTTCGTACGAGCAATAATCGCCTCCCATGAAATCTTGAGTGCAGTAGTACCACATGAGGGTGTAGTTGTTACCCACCTCGTGGTCCTCGAGGGTCCAGGTCAGGCCCAGTTCCGCTGCCTCGTCTATCTGCGGGTAACCCATTTCATAGCAGTCGAAGCCTCCGTCCGACAGTTCCTCGCAGTCGTTCTCCCATGATAGGTAGTCGTCGCCGTCGTCCATGCACACGTAGTTAGTGGGTCCGTCGTGCCAGCAGTGGTCGTAATAGTCGGCTGACTGGTACCATTCCCACTCTACGGCGCCGCTGCCATCGTCGTACTCCAGGGCTACATCGTCCGAGCCGCCGTACTCCTCGCATGGGCCTTGGAAGCCGTAAGAGTAGCTGGAGACTCTGTCCCAATCCTCGCTCATCTCGTACAGGTCCACCCAGATGTTCACGTTGCAAGTGGTCGAGTCGGTCTCCATGTAGAAGGTCTCGGACATCGTCTCCGCCGTGGCGTTGAACTCGAACTCCATTTCGTCCCAGTAGCCATCATTACCGTAAATGCTCAAGTCGATTGCCAGGGAGTAGTTGGTGCCGACCACAAGGTCCTCTACCGAGAGCTCCATGCTGTGGTTGCCCGGCTCGATCTCCGGCATAGTCATCCAAGGCGGATCGCACTCCCAGTGGGTGCCCATGTCCTCGCAGTAGTCGTTAGGCATGTACATCCGGTGCTCTGGATAGCCGTCATCCCCTTCCCAGTCCCACTCATCATACCAGCAATACAGGCTAGACCCGTCCGCGCTGCAGTGGTCGAACTCCAGCGTTTCTGGAGTACCTAGGTCCCACTCCACACTGTCGTATGTCAGGGTGAACGGGGATGGGGGCTGCTCGCAGGGCCCGTTGAAGCTGAAGTAGTCGTAAGCGATCTCGTCACTCCATCCGTCCATCTCCTCGTAGAGCCTGACGTTGATGCTCATACCGCAGGTGTAGTTGTCGGTCTCTATGTGGAAGGTCTCGGACATCGTCTCCGCCGTGGCGTTGAACTCGAACTGATCCGAGTCGCCATCGCAACCCATCGTGTTCTGGCAGACATCGAAGTACCACTCTACGCTGTAGTTGGTCCCTACCTCGAGGTCCTCGATAGTGAGCTCCATCGTGTGGTTTCCGGGCTCTATCTCCGGGTCGCTCCACCATGTGGCGCACTCCCAGCCGCCGTCGGAGAGCTCCTCGCAATCCTCGTAGTAGTTGGTCCAGTCCCAACCTTCGTCCCAGCACTCGAAGTCGCCATCGGCTTCCTCGCACTCGTCGAAGGTCTGGTAGTTCCATTGCTCCTCCCACTCGACGCCGTCGTATGTCAGGGTGAACGGGGATGGGGGCTGCTCGCATGGCCCGTTGTAGTTGAAGCTGTCAGATCCCATGTGGCTGGAGCCCCAGTCCATCTCCTCGTGGAGATTTACGTAGATGTTCACGCTGCAGGTGTATTCCGTGGTCTCCATGTGGAAGGTCTCGGACATCGTCTCCGCCGTGGCGTTGAACTCGAAATCCATGTCGTGGTGCTCGCACCCTGCCATGTTCTCGCAGATGTTGGCCGAGATGCTGACGCTGTAGTTGGTCCCTACGTCGAGATCCTCGATAGTGAGCTCCATCGTGTGGTTTCCGGGCTCTATCTCCGGGTCGCTCCACCATGTGGCGCACTCCCAGCCGCCGTCGGAGAGCTCCTCGCAATCCTCGTAGTAGTTGGTCCAGTCCCAACCTTCGT
>CAXEIX010000020.1:0-10105 GCA_963996605.1 uncultured Candidatus Poseidoniales archaeon
CCCAATAGTCATCAAAAATTCTGCTTTTTGACCCGAAATGGGGAAAGCATCATTCGTACGTCCGTCACTCACAGGCCATGGGACCGATATGGCCCTTCAAAAAGAAGAAACCGGCAAGGCCGACTATTTCACGAACAAATTACATGAAAAACGTGGTTGAGTACGAGAAAAAATCCGGAAAGAAAGAAAGTAAGGATGATGATAAAAGCCATCTACAGAGTAAGAAATTCTTGGACGCAATGAAGCTTTTGTCAAAGGATAAGGGTGACTAGGAGACGGGGTCAGGTATTACCGACCTAATCGCTTCTAGGTCAATTTCTCCAGCCTGAATTGGCGATTTTATTCCAAATCTAACACTCACTTCGGGAGCTATTTCCCCGAATTCACCGATGATATTTCCCTTTACTATGATGTGGCTTCCTCTGCCGGTAATCCAAGGTCCATGTCCTGGTTCGGTAGGTGAAAATTCAACACTTCCGTCTTCAGCACCTAGGTCTCGCAGCAGGGCCTGTGCGATGCCCTTTGAAGCGGTGAAACCACTACCAACTTCAGCACAGGTCCAAGCACCTCTTTGAGAATTATTGTAACCCCTTACAACAGTCCCCAATTCATACACTCTTTGAGGTAATTCGTGATGCCTATTGGCAGCAAGCAATTTTAGCAGAGAAGGCAGAATGTATTGTCTCAGAATAGTGTGTTCCGAGGTAATAGGATTGGAGATCAATGCTAACCCCTCTTTTTGTGGCCACCTCATTATCTCGAATTGATCCCCCTCATTCGAGAGAGTTAGACTTTGCACCTCCTGAAGCCCGCAAGATCTCATACTTTCCCCAAACCTCCTGTCAAGATTCGATGAATCAAGTGGGATCGCATCTAGGTGTGTACTCGACAAAACATCTGGTAGGTTTTCGAAACCGTGTCCAATTGCAATATCCTCTACGACATCTACCGGGTGCATGATATCACTCCTCCAGCGAGGCATCGAAATAATATGCTCAATCTCCCCTACTACACAGTCCGCCCACCGCCCACGTTCATTGGGGCCGTCAGTCACCGTTTGACTTCCCTCCAGTCTTCCGCCCATCTTTGCTATTGAACGAGATAACTCTTCTGAGTCCAACTCTAAGCCCAGAATTTTCCTAATCAGACTTTCTGGGACTCGGTGCTTACGCGCATCTCCATTGGGTATTCGAGCAAACTCTTCATTTGAGTAAGATATTTCGATACTCTCAACCACTCCTCCTCTTTCTGACATCGATAGGCATACAAGCAGTAGGCAGGATTCACATGACCTAATATCCCAACCAGTAACATCGATGAAGAAATCTTTAGTCCCTTCGTGAACAGTTGTATGACTTCCATTGATAATTGGTGGAAATGAGAGGACCATGTCTTCAGAATCAATAATCACAGGAAAACGCTCCATTCCATCCATCAGGTGGGAGTACTCTGCTCCTTTCGGATGCTCTTTCAGAATTCTTTCAATTGTCATCTCTTCTGAGCAGGCGAGTGGCATGAAAGAGAAATCAGACGGTACGGTAATGACTCTAAATGGAGGTTTCAGAGTACTTAGGTCGTGGACTCCTATTGATGCAAATTTTCTTCTTCTCCCTAGTGTCATGTGTAACTTTTCTTGGTGATCCATTAGGGTCTGAATAAAATCTTCTTTTTCTTCAGCATTTGCCCCAGTATCGACTCCCCTGACTACGGCTCCCATAACTATCGGCCTGATATCCTTAAGATCGGAGGAGACTGAAAGTTTGATTTCACCCTGGGAAACAGGCAAGTCAACTCCAACCTCAGAAGTTGAAAGGAATGAACGGGACGCCCTTGCAATGGTCTCATGGCTGAGAAGATCAGGGCGATCCGGAAAAACCTCGACTTCTATGGAATCATCGCTATTGCTATCTACTGGGCAACCTAATTCCGGCAACCATTCCGGCCATTCCTCAGCCACATGGCTAGCCCGGTGAATATTCTGGATGTAACTGAGGACAGAGTGTTTGAATTCGAGAGTAGGAATTTTCTCACCTCAGATCTAGCCACATCTTTAGAGGGCGATCATATCCAACCAACCTCAGTCCAGAAATTGCAGCGGTATCAAAATTATTGGCTCGGAGGTTTCTTCTCCCTATCCTCTCAATCCTGTCCACCCCTATCTCTCGCATCAATTCACGAATACCCACTGTCAATTCGTTGATCTTCGCACTCAGGTCACTATCAGGGCACGGCGAAACCAATGCAGTACATCCTGAAGCTACTGCAATTATCAGATCCTTAGCAATAGGCTGTTGTAAAACCTCAATCATCACAAATTTTCCTGTTTCACTCATTCCCATAGCCTTAGCAGATAAACCAATCTTGGGGAGTGATGAGGCTAGACGAGTTCCGCCTATAGTTGCCGAGTTTACCACTGCTCCATCCAAATCCAAGTCCATGACGAGCCTGAAAAGTCGCTCTATTCTGTCAATCCTTCCCCTTAGTAATATTATCGAGTTTCCAGACATCCTACTACGGAGTGAAATAATCATTCCTTCTATTTCCGCGTCATTCAGCCCTGGGAAGTCTGTGATGTCAAAAACAATGCCCGAACAATTTCCGACATGATCTATCGCATCGCAGAACTCATTTTTTCCAACTAATAGCAAGTCGTTATCTCTTGATTTCGTTCTGACTATTGCCGGTGAATCTACTCCCTTCCACTTTTCAGAACCCATAGTTGTCCCACAAGTCATTATCCAGGGTATTTTCAATAGTGCACCCTCCGAATCTGCTCCATCTTGAACAAGAAGGGTGTAGTGGTCCAGAGGGGAATTATCCGATAACGAGTCCTCATTCGGATATAGGGAAATATTTTCAAAACCCTCAGAAATGAAAAATTCTGCCGCCTCAACGCTTGAAGAGAACGCCCCCGTAGGCTCTAGGACCAAAGCATCATCATTCAGGGACAAGCCCATTGGATCTAGTAATTTTGAGAATTCAGAAATCTCTGATTTCTTTATCGACCTCATTTCTACTCCGTCCGGCGGAGGTGGGCAACTTCCAGAAATTATGACCCTACCTCCAGTCATGCCTATCCCAGGCTCCGAACCGACCGAACCCATCACCACTATGGAGCCTCCCGACATTCCACAACCTAGGCGATCGCCTGAATGTCCTCTGACTAGGATAATTCCCCCAGTCATCGAGTATCCGGACTCATCTCCTGTTGATCCCTGTATGGAAATCTCCCCGCCCTTCATTCCGAATCCTACCTTGTCGCCAACATCTTTCTCTACAACGGTCTTTCCAGAATGGTGAAACGCTCCGAGCATAGAACCGGCATCCCCACGTAGGGTCAAGGTCCCACCACGATTTGCTGCTCCAACACAATCTCCAAGAGACCCAAGACATAGTACTCTAGCTCCCTCGGGCAAGTGAGTCATTACTCCAAATTCCCCATCCTTCGGCCTCTCATCACCAGCTCGACCCCATCCTATCTTTACAGGTCGACCTTGCTCTAATGCCTGCTCGACATACCTGTCCAGGTCATTGTTGAGTTTCAAACTCTTATTGACAATATCCCTCAAACCACTGCCCCCGCATTACTCTAGTATCCAGAAAGAGGCGACTCATTATTGACTCTTGCCGAATTCGCTATGTTCATAGGCATCCTTCAGACGTCGGTTGTGCAAAGGCAAAGACATGGGGATTTGAAAATGGGAGCCATTAAGGTAGCAATAAACGGTTTTGGAACTATAGGAAAGCGCGTCGCAGACGCGATAGACGCCCAGGAAGATATGGAAGTTTCAGGAGTAACAAAAACAGGTCCAAGTTTTGGATGCGAACTAGCAATCAAGAAGGGTTTCCCACTCTACTGCACATTTGATGATGATAATCGGATTGAACAGTTTTCGAAGAAGGGGTACCCTTGCTCTGGAGGTCTTTCTGATTTACTCGCTATTTCCGATATCGTTGTAGATTGCGCCCCAGGAAAGTTAGGAGCAGAAAATCTTGAGAAATACAAGACTGCAGGAATCAAGTACATCTTCCAAGGGGGAGAAAAGCATGAATTAACCGGCTTGTCTTATACTTCATCGGCTAATCACTCAGAGAATATGAACGCAATTGGTACTAGGGTCGTTTCTTGTAATACGACAGGCCTGTCTCGAACCTTAGTGCCTCTTTTCGAGCACTGTGGGTCATTGAAGGTTGAATGTACAATGATTAGGAGAGCCGCAGATCCAGGAGATTCAGGAAAGGGGCCAATAAATGCGATCAAACCTGTCCTGAAAGTTCCAAGCCATCATGGTCCAGATGTAATGACAGTTAAACCTCAGATTGAGATAAACAGTCTAGCTGTAGCTGTCCCAACAACAATAATGCACGTCCACAGCATCATCGCCGATCTTCCTAGTGGACATGGGCTGACTACAGATTCGATATTACAAATGTGGACAGATACACCACGAGTAATTATCATGAATGGGTTAGAGGACAGAATTCCGACTACCGCCGAAGTAATGGAGATGGCTAGAGATATAGGGAGGAAATGGGGCGATTTGCATGAAATCTTCGTTTGGGAGGACGGAGTAAAACTAGTCGGAGACCGACTCTACTATTTCCAAGCAATCCACCAAGAGAGTGATGTGATCCCAGAGAATGTTGATTGCATCAGGGCACTGATGGGGGTCGAGGGAGACTGGAGAAAGTCCGTTGCTAAGACAGACGAATCAATCAGCCAATATTACTCCACATAGTGCATCTAATTTCAATCGCATAGTGTCAATAGTCAAAAGAGAATCTAGTCTCGGAATGACGAATGACTACTACAAAATCAGTTTGTTCAGTCATTGCTCTCTTTTTGTTCTCTACTTTGGCTCATTCATTTTCTGAAGAAACTATATTCGAAGAAGAACCGCTTCCTCGGTCCTCCGATGCCCCTGTGGAGAAAATATGGGCCGTATTCGAAAATCCAATTTCTAGCGATTATCAAATCTCGGAATCATCCGGAAAGATTCACTCACCTTTCGGTATTTCGGACCCCCTTGTTGAACAACTGCCCCTAGGTCCATGGCAGATAATTGGATTAGAAAGGCCTTATGATTCCAGATTACATATTGTCCAGTCAATTAGTCCAGACTTGTTTGAATTGAAGAACGAACTCCTTTCCATTGGAATTGAGATAATTGATCATATGCCGGATGATTCCGTGGTTATCAGTCTCCCAGGAGAGGTCTCAGATTCAGAAATCTCACGAGTACAGAATCTATCTCAGGTTCGCTGGGCCGGCCCAATGCCATCAACGTGGAAGATATCTAACTCGCTACTTACGTTAATGCAGTTTGAAGACTCTCTAATTGACCTGGATGTCACTCCTTCCCCATCAAATTCACCAGAGGATCTCATCCAACTAAATCAGGAAATCAATGAATTAGTTGGTATTCAACTCGAATCTTCTCAATGCGACCCCCACCTATGCCAGATTAAATCAGCCATACCCTCATTGATTATTTCGTTAGCATCCGATTATAGGGTCGCTAGGGTTGAACCCGGACCAGTTCTATCTATCCAGAACTCAAATGCTAGCATTATTTCAGGTGCAGATTTTGCTAGAACAATTTCTGGAGCTAACCTAACAGGAAACGGCGAAGTAATCGGAATTTCTGATACTGGACTAGACGCAGATCATGGCGACTTTGATGGAAGGCTCAGGAGTCCGATTTTCAATTTATTTGGGCCGGATAATTCTGGAGCGGATTCAAACAGCGGACACGGAACACATGTCACATCGACACTTTTGGGAGATGGTTCTGGAGACTCAAACTCCACTGGAATCGTTCCCCAAGCCACTTTCCACTTTTACCAATTAGAAGTTGATAGTTCAGGAATTTTGGCGAGATGGGGTTCGCTGTACGAAATGTTCGAGCATTCACTAATGAATGACGCATACATTCACACAAATAGCTGGGGTAGTGAAATCCTAGTTGGAGAATATACCTCTGACTCGCGATCGATTGATTGGTTTACGAATGACTACCCTGAATTCCTAGTGATTTTTTCTGCAGGCGATATGGGAGTTTCAGGAGTTACATCTCCAAGCACTGCAAAAAACGCTCTTTCCATCGGAGCCTCGACCACAGGAGCCTTTGGATCCGACCCAGTTGGGCAGGTCTTCAATGAGTCATCTTCTGGTCCGACTTCAGATGGCAGAATTAAGCCAGATTTGGTTGCACCGGGCGTGATGATATGTTCTGCTCGAGCCCAAGAGGCAGACCTTGCCTCAGGCGGGAACTGCTCAAACTCTCTTCATCCCGATGGATCCACCCCTTTGTACATGACACTTAATGGAAGTTCGATGTCAACTGCGGTCGTTGCAGGAGCTTCTGCTATGGCAAGAGAATTCTTGAGAGAGGAGGTTGGAATAGCGATCCCTGGATCCGATCTTATCAGGGCATTACTGGTTAACGGAGCTGATGATATCGGCGTTCAGAACATACCAAACTCTCGAGAGGGTTGGGGGCAACTGAATATCTCAAATAGCCTCTTCCCGAATAGTAACGGGGTGAATCAGTCCGTATTCTATGATCAAGAAAGACAACTAATGCCAGGTCATAGTTTCATCTACACATTTGACGTTTCTGGAGGTAGCGGAATCGATGTAACTCTTGCATGGAACGATAAGGAGGGCTCTGCCTCCGCAGATCAGAATGCAAGCCGCCTTGTAAACAATCTAGACCTTGTAGTAACATCCCCAGACGGAGAAGTTTACAGGGGGAATAACTTTGCAAACGGAATAAGTCAGACGGCAGGTTCCAGTGATCAACTGAACAACCTCGAGAGAGTAAGCCTTCCATCTTCTCAATCAGGACTTTGGTCTATCCAGGTCGGACATGCTGGCGGTTTCGTTCAAGACTTCTCACTGGTCTTATCTGCGGAAGCAGAAGAACGCCAGGAGGCGGATCTGACCGTGGTACCGAACTCCATCTTCACCTCGGAACCCAGTCCTCTGAAGGGAGATACAATCTCCATGCAACTTTCTTGGATTAATCAAGCATCAGCACCAACAGGGGAATACTCAATTTCTCTTCAGGACATTACTGATGGGTCCGAGATTGGGACCTATTCGATGCCATCACTAGTAGGGGGGGGAATTGAGACATTTTCGTTATACCATTCTTTCTCAACAACCGGCTCACACGTTGTCAGACTCACCCTTGATTCCTTCTCTGAAGTCCTTGAACTGAATGATGAAATCTCAGGAATAAATAACAACGTGTATGATCTGGAATTGGATGTAACTGAGATTGGCGTCCGAATCACTCCTCTGATGGATGACGGTTCCCATCCCTCTGACTTCCAGGAATTAGAATCCGCTAAGTCTCAGAACATCGATCCAAGCCAAGTAAGTTGGGCCGAATTCCAACTTGAACTCTTGAATGAGGGGACATCTGAGATCACAGTCGAAATCTCAACATCTGCCGTGCAAGTCATTGACGATTCTGGAATAATGAATTCTCCACAGGACGAGTGGTCTCGTTCGCTAAGTGATATGGGCCCTTGGGTTCTCTCACCATTCGGAGATGAGGGGGACAGAGTGGTAATTTCACTGAATCTGACGGATGAAGATGCAGATTTAGAAAGCAGATTCGCACTCCCCGGATTATTCGTTACCGATATCACCCTGAGGGACAAGATGTCGCCAACTATCTTCCATTCCATACGCCTTTCAGTCGACATTGATCGCGTAGAAGGGCTATTTACGATCCCGGCAGGAACCGAGAGTCTGGGTTCTGAGCCAAATACCTTCGCCCTTTTCACGCTGTCAGTCAAAAATATAGGAAACGGGCCTACCGAATACAGTATTTCTTGTGAGACATCTGACCGCTGGATTGTCCATGTCGGAAGCAGCCAATCTTCTGAGATCACAATTGGGCCACTTAGCAGACTCCAATTCGTACCAGTTCAGATTCGCGTCAAAGTGCCTCCAGCATCTTCTGGTTTATCTGCAGGGGATACGAACCAGGTCACGTGCATCACCACTTCAGTAAACGACCCCACACTATTCACTGTCGAAACAGCCGAGGTTGAAGTTCTGGAGAGTACGGACTTCAGTACTCAAATTTCAGACTCTAACGGCATCGAGTTCGGTCCGGTAGCCATATCCGATTCCCGAGCCGTCCTGAACGGAGAAACCGTCACCACAATACTATCGATTTCGAATCGAGGAAACGTGCCACTCAATTTCCAAGTTAGAGCACTCTCGTCAACTAATACTTGGCCAATCCAAGTATACCTATTCGATGACGAACCCCCAACCGGTGAAGAAACCAATGCTGAATTGGTAGTAGAACCAGGAGATGAGTCCAGATTGATAGTACGCACCATAGTCCCACTTGCAGCGGAAAGGGGCGATAGAAACACGATCACGGTCAAAACCACATTGGGAGATACTGTGGTCACTAATGCCACTGTATTGGAAGTCAGGGAAATTACCACACTAGATGTGGAGAGCGAAGATGGGTTCTCAATCGCACTAGGCCGAGATGGTAACTCCAATATTTTCCTTCACAACTCAGGCAACGTCCCTCTGCTCATTGATCTGACAATGGGTACCCTCCCAGATGGGTGGTCTGGCGGCTTCTTGACAGGAAAAACATTCACTATGGACATGAATAGGGACTCAATTATCACCATTGGCCTCCAACTACCCAGTGGAACCCCAGTGGGGACCCTATCTGAGAAGGTCCCCGTAATTATTGAATCAACATCTCCAAGCCTTTCCAAGGAAACAATTACCGTTGAGATGGAGGTATCGGTCCTGCCATCCGTGTGGATAGATGTACAGTCCGGCTCTGCAAGCTTGCAGGGAGTTTCCGAGGGAGAAGAGTCAACATTCACTTTGCAAGTACATAATCGTGGGAACTCACCTTCGGGCGTATTGCTAGATTACGGAGGTTTGGATGGGTGGTCCATTTCATTCGAACCCTCTTCGATAGAAGAACTAGGCCCAGGCGAGAATGCTGAAATTACAGTTACCGTCAAGCCACGAAAATCTGCCGAAGATGGACTCAACCAACTGCAGATATTTGCAAACTCAACATCAGAAGGAGAGCAAGTCACGGTTACTCAGGCATCATTGACCATCGATATCAGCAAGGCCAAGTCATCCAATAGCGGAGGGATTTCCGGAATTTTTGAATCACTGGGGCTCCCTGCATGGACAATTGCAATAGTATTCTTCGCCCTTCTTGTGGGCATGGTATCCTTTGGTATCAGGGCAAGACAAGAGTTCCAACCAGTTGGATCCGAAGAGGAACTGATCCCACGTGGTTCAGCCCTCCAAGCCGGGACAAAGGAAGAGAGGAGGGCAGCTGCAATGGACACATCAACCACGGGTGACGTAGTAACCGGCGAGGTCTCTACAGTGGAAATTGAAGATGCTTTACAATCCACAATCCCGACATTACCCACTCACCAAGTCCCAGAGGGCGCACTTCCTCTCCCTTTGTCTGGACTCCCGGATGGGTGGACAATGGACCAGTGGGTAGCATATGGCAATCTTTGGTGGGAGCAGAACGGCCCCTAAAGCGGTTCATTTTTCCGTACCATCCCGCGCCCATAGGCCATGACGGGATCAATTGTGTTATTCGGACCGCCCGGTGCCGGCAAGGGGACCCAGGCAGAAATAATCGTAGAGATGACGGGAAAACCCCAGATTTCTACTGGCGACATGCTACGTTCTGCGGTTTCTCAAGGTGCCGAACTTGGCTTGGAAGCAAGGGAGTACATGGAAGCAGGGAAACTTGTCCCAGATCAGGTTATCATCGGACTGATTGAGGATAGGTTGAGTGAACCGGACGCATCAAATGGTGTGCTCTTCGATGGCTTCCCAAGAACAATCCCTCAGGCGGAAGCACTCTCGGAGATAACCGAGGTTTCTGCTGTGATATCAATAGAGGTTCCAGATGAAGACATCGTCAACAGAATCGTCGGAAGACGGATGGATCCCGAAACGGGCGAGATCTACCATGTTTCATTCAAGCCGCCCCCGCCAGAACTGTCGAACAGGCTCGTCCAGAGAAAGGACGACAATGAGGAAACAGTCAGAATGCGCCTAGCTGCC
>CAXEIX010000021.1:0-10103 GCA_963996605.1 uncultured Candidatus Poseidoniales archaeon
CAGATTTACTACTCTCTGATGAAGCTGGATCAAGTTGAGGACGTAGTCTTCGTTAACGGGGAACTCCCCGCATACATGCGGACTTTCATAGACGACAAGCTAAACTCAGAGTAGACTACTGATCGTTGTTTTTCTTCATTATCTTATGAGGGTTAGCCTCTCCTTGGACATCCTTGCCTTTGATGTTCATGACCGATGCCAAAGCCATCATTACCGCAATTACCGCAAACGGCCTAGCTATTTTCGATGACCCCCAGATCTCTCCTCCCGAGTAGTGCAGGGAGAAAAGTAGTACTGCTGAGGTAAGACAGATTGCCGCAATCACTCTCTGTGCCAGAACCTCACTCTCAGTAGTCCTAGAAAGGGAGCCAATCGCCATCCATAGGAAGGTCGCCAAACTGCAGAGCACCAACGAGGCTCCCTCCATGAACTCGAGGTATCCCATAACAACCCCTGTGGGGGCCAGTTTGAGTATCTTCTGCAAAATCAATAACGCAATATATCCCCCCTCGGATGAGTTGACGTGGGAACCTCTCCTAGATCCAGATGGTCCAATCGGGACGACTCTTCATACAAAGAGAGGAATCCTAGGTCCAAAGCCAGATCCAAGTCCCGATCCAATGACTGGTCTGGGCCAAAGGCTGACTCCTCAGCTCCAATGCTTTTCGTCGGCCAGTTGACTAGCTTGGTCACGTTGTCCATGCTCTACGCCGGCACCGCTCCCCCAGATTCGCAGAGTCTGGACGGACCCTCGGTGTGGGATTTGGGAGAGTCCGCCCTCCTTGTCACTATCATTTTCGGATTGTTATCCTTCCTCTTTCTGTTCCGAGTCTCAATCTCCGGAAAGGCCCCGAAGAGGAGACGGAGAATTGCGAGAATTTGGCTATTTGCATTTATCCTTGCTACGCAACTGACTTGAGTGACTTTCCCCTGCGACTGCTTAGATTACCATGCACCCACTTTCGAATGCGATCCTCGCTATCTCGGCAACAATGATGTTCGTCGGGATAATATTCATGGGAACAGGAACTCCAGTGCCACTATTTGACTCACAAGAAGAGGACGAGGTGGAATTCGTTTTTTCCGGACAGAACACCAATCTAACCTTCGAACAGAATGCACCAAAAATCAACAATGGATGGGCAGTATACTCTTTCGGACAATACTTGGACGATAATGGCGATGGGAACTGGGATGATTGCGGAATAGTGCAGATTTCGCTACTCAACGAATCTGGAGTGAGCTACTTCTACCCCCAATGTGGAAACTCCACCCAGAGGGAAGATGTCCCAGACATGATTTACGTCGGACAACTATGCTACAACCCGGCCAACGAATCATCATCTAGATGCACCGATGGAAATTACACCTTCGAGTCAAATGTATACGTCAAACTATCCCAGGAGTTCGAGGAAAATTCCGATATGTCCTTCCTTTCTGGAATTATTGACTGGTTTTCTGACGGCTTGTCCACTGGCAGGACACTTCTCTGCAGTTCCATCCCCTTGCTTTTCCTCGGTCTCATCTCTGCTCTACTCCTCTCCGATGAGGAAGATGAGGCTCCGAAAAAGAAGAGAGGCGGGCCGACCGCTGAATGGCGTGCTTACTCCCTTACTGGACAGGAGAGGGGTGGGGATGGCATCCCGAAGGCATTCAGCAGACACTCCGAGAAGAAGGACATCTTCAGGAAGCCCAGAAAGGGGAACGTCAGAGGGGGCGTCCACAAGTCTGGGGGCCTCTTCCTTGATGGGTGGACCGATGCAGACTCCGATGCCGCATACAAGAAAAAGGTCGAGAATCGCCGTAACAGGGATGGATCATAGAATGAGCGGCATCATCATCAGAAATATCCCTATCACCACCATGGCAACCAGTGCTCGACGCAGATATGTGAAAATTGAGTCTAGAACCATCCCACTGTACGGAGCACGACCCTTGCCGACGTATATTCGGAGAGGCTCATCCTCTTCCACCTAATCGCCCCTGTATGCAGAATTCAGCTTGAAAACTGGAACTGGGACCATCTTGTGCGAGTTGGACTCGTGAAAATCGACGTACAGGCTCATTACTTCGCGTTCCCGATCAGACATTTCCGAATTCGAGGGATTTTCTAACTCCTTCATGGCCCACTCTAACTCGTCGTAGGAAGCGCCCATTTGCTCTTCATCGGTCCTCCCATCATCCCACAGACCGTCAGTCGGGGCCGCATCTAGGATTTCCTCGATAATCCCCAATTCGTTTCCGATTGCAAAAACCTCCGATTTGTAAAGGTCTGCTATGGGGGAGATGTCCACGCCCCCATCCCCGTATTTCGTGAAGAAGCCAACACCGAAGTCCTCAACCTTGTTCCCGGTCCCGACAACTATTCCGTTGTTTGAGCCAGCAATTGCATACAAGGTTGTCATTCGCAACCTCGCTCTGGAGTTTGCCAGTGACAATTCGGACAATACCCCCGCCTCAGAGCGAAACTCGTCGTAAGTCGAAGAAAGGTCCAGAACCTCCCCGCTGACATTTCCCCACTCCGTCTTCAGCCATTCGATATGGCGGCCAGACAGATCAAATTGCGACTCGTCTTGATGGATTGGCATGTTCAGAACCATTGTGTCAATGCCAGTCATCGCCGAAAGAGTGGACGTAACCGCGGAGTCCACACCCCCGGAAACTCCGACAACTAGGGTCCGTATGCCATTCCTGTTTGCATAATCCCCAATCCACTCGGATATTTCCTCAGCTACATTTCTCCAATTCATACAGAAACCTCAGTGACAAGCCACCCCGTACTTCTTCAGCCGCCAGTAGTTGTAAGGCCATGGAGTCAGGAATCCAGCGATTAGCATTGGCACAATAACCCACCAAGTAAGCTTAGCACCGCCAGTTAGAACCAGATCGACTATATTCATTGCAGCCTCCATGGATAACATCGAGATTAGCGACATCCCTATCGCAACTCGAAACGCCTGGTAAAGAGGCATCTGGCTTAGGAGAATGAATGTCTCAAGGGCAATAGAAGTCATAATTCCATTGAACATTGCCAGAGCCATTATCATCATGGCACTCCAACCCGTTTCTGTGAATACGAATTGGAAAGCAGCAATAGTTCCGAAGTCTCCGATACTACACCCAATTAGGCACCATTTTGTATTGTTAGCCGACTGCCTCCAAACCGCCTTGTCTTTCCAGTGGAACTCCTCTCCACGACCATCGACAGTGTAGCCCACTGAACGGACAGCATCACCCAATTCCTCGCTGGTTGCACCCTCGTGACTCACTTCTGCACTCCCATCCTGGTGGCTAACTGTCGCTGTGATTACGCCCGGAAGATCCTCCAGGGCACTCTTTACTCGATTCGAGCAACCATCGCAAGTCATCCCCCCGACTTCTAGTCGGATTGTCTCTGCCATGATTCCAACTGGTGCATAGAGCATTTGAAGTCTTGCAATTTACAGTCAAACTGTTCTCATTAGCCCCCCCAAGTTCAAGACGAACTTCTAGGTCGCTTGGCCGATGAGCGTACCCGTTTCCCCCGGCGAACTCGACCCGGTGGCACTTGAGAACTCCTTGATGAGAATCTGGCAAGATGAGGGTACCTTTTCCAAATCCATAGAGTCCAGAAGGGAACTAAACTCCCCTTTCACCTTCTTGGAAGGGCCCCCAACGGCGAACGGCAGACCAGGGATTCACCATGTCTTGTCCCGTCTGTTCAAGGACATGGTATGCAGGTGGAAGTCGATGGAGGGGCACGTAGTAGAGAGAAAGGGAGGTTGGGACACGCACGGACTCCCCGTCGAAATAGAGGTCCAGAAGCAGTTGGATCTAATGTCTAACGAAGCCATCGAGGAATTTGGAATGGAGGCTTTCAATCAGAAGTGCAAGGAGAGCGTCTGGACTTACGAGGAGGCATGGAGGGAGATGACCGAGAGAATGGGCTTTTGGGTTGACATGGAGGACCCATACGTCACTCTGCAAGACGACTACATTGAGTCAGCTTGGTGGTCACTTAAGCAGATGTTCGAGAAGGGACTCCTATTTCGGGGTCACAAGGTCCTCCCATACTGCCCCCAAACCGGTACTAGTTACTCCACTCACGAGGTCTCTCAGGGATACAAGGAGGTTTCCGAGCCAGCAGTATTTGTGAAATTCAAGCTTGAGGATGACGAAGCTTCCGTCCTGGCATGGACGACCACCCCCTGGACCCTTCCCGGAAATGTCGGGTTGGCCGTCGGGCCAGAGGTTACATACTGCAGAGTCAGAGTCACGGAACCACCGTCTGAATCATGGGAAGGAAGAGGTGGAGCAGAGGTTGGTGAGGAGCTAATTCTTGCCAAAGAACTGATTGGGAGCGTACTCAGGAATCATGCGGACATCATCGATGAATTCGCGGGTTCTGAGTTAGTTGGTAAGGCCTACAATCCACTATTTCCAGGCGCAATCGAAAGGGGCGATTCCAAGACAGCGTGGACGATCGTCGCTGCGGATTTCGTCACAACCACAGATGGAACTGGAGTAGTTCACACCGCAGTGATGTATGGCGAGGACGACTACAGGCTCGGGATGGATGTCGGATTCCCTGCACAGCACACCGTCGGAATGGACGGTGCCTTCGTCGAGGGCGTTCACGAGCTCCTAGATGGTCGCTACGTCAAGGAGTGCGATGACCAGATAATCAACCTCCTCGAGTCCCAAGGACTGCTTTACAGGGAGCATGATTACACTCACGACTACCCGCACTGCTGGAGGACCGACCATCCCCTGCTGTACTACGCAATGGACAGTTGGTTCGTCAGGATGACTGCGGTCAGGGACCAGATCCTCTCCCACAATGCTAGTGTGGAGTGGGCTCCAGAGTGGACTGGGACCAAAAGAATGGGCGAATGGCTATCCAACATCAAGGACTGGGCAATTAGCAGAGAGCGCTATTGGGGCACTCCAATCCCCGTCTGGATTTGCCCAGATTGCGGAATCGAGCACTGCGTCGGAAGCATCGAGGAGATGTCCTCGATGAAGACAGATTCCTCCCCAACTCCTCCCGAATTGCACAGGCCCTATGTCGACGATGTCAGGCTGTCATGCCCCTCGGACGGATGCTCTGGAGAGATGGTAAGGGAGCCCTATGTCATGGACTGCTGGTTCGACTCCGGCTGTGCTTCGTTCGCCCAGTGGCACTACCCATTCGAAAATGAGGATCTCTTCTCTGGCTCCTTCCCAGTCGACTACATCTGCGAGGCAGTCGATCAGACTAGGGGTTGGTTCTACTCACTGCTAGCCGTCGCTACTACCGTGTTTGACGAGCCTTGCTTCAGACGTTGCCTTTCACTAGGACATATTCTCGACAAGGATGGGAAGAAAATGAGCAAGTCCAGGGGGAATGTCGTCAATCCTTGGGATCACTTCAGCAAGGAGGGAGCGGACTCAATAAGGTGGTACATGACCACTCAGAGTGCCCCTTGGTCGCCTACTAATTTTGATCCAAACGGTGTTCGAGAGTCCTATGCTAAGATGTTCCTGACCCTATGGAACGTCTACCGATTCCATGCCGATTACGCAGCTCTAGATGGCTTCGACCCAAAAGACGAATCTGGAATGGTTAGCCCTTCTGACAGAAGCCCACTGGATAGGTGGATACTTTCGAAGGCAACAGAAATGGCCGAAGAATTCCATCAGAACTTCGTATCTTGGGACTTTCACAAGGCCGGCAGGAATTTGGAGGACTACGTAGTCAATGACCTCTCAAACTGGTATGTTAGGAGGTCTAGGAGGAGGCTATGGGAAGAGTCGGACAGCAATGACAAGAGGGCCTGCCAGCATACTCTGCACGAAGTTCTGCTGATAGTATGCAGGCTGATGGCGCCGATATCCCCCTTCATGCCTGATCAGATACACAGAGGGCTTACCGGGGACTCGGTCCATCTGACAGACTGGCCCACTGGCTCGGAACTCGTAGATAGATTCCTTCCGGACCGTGACTTTGGTATCGAGCAGGAGATGTCACTCGTCCGATCCTTGGCAGAGGCCGGTAGGAGGATCCGTGTAGAATCCAACAGGAGGCAACGACTCCCTTGCCAAACGGGGTGGATCGTTGGCGGGCCAGACATCTCAAGATTCAACGACATATTGGCCGAGGAACTCAATGTTGAGGTCCTGACCACTGAGTCCGATCTGGATGCATTCCAGAAGGTAGTTTTAGAGCCAAATAGAAAGGTCCTAGGGGCAAAGTGCCGCTCGGACCTACCTTCCGTCCTAGCACAGTTGGATTTGGCCAATCCGGAGGAGCTCTTGCTTGAGGTCGAGGCGGGAATTGCGGCACTAGGTGGTTATGAGATTACGATGGACGACATCGAGATCAGAAGGGCCGAGAAAGAAGGATTCGCCGCGAAGACCCTTTCATTCGAGGAGGGCGACGTTTCTATCGTCCTCGACATGCACACAGATTCGAACCTCCTTTCCAAGGGCCTGGCTAGGGACATTACACGAAGGATCCAAGCCAAGCGCAAGGAAATGGACCTCCAAGTCGAGTCTTCGATCAACCTGTCGGTGTGGGTGGAAGGAATGGCGCTGGAGGACAGTGACTGGGAGCATGTAGTAACGGAGACTAGGGCAGGCGAGAACTCCCTGAACGATGGAAAACCATCCAGTGCCGCAGACGTCTTCGAGGTCGATGGGACAAAAGTGTCATTCGAGATTCAGTAATCTAGATTGAGAACAATTGGTATGACTGCGGCAGCAGCATCTCGACCCCGAATAGTGGGTCTGGATCAGTCGAGTCATGATAAGCGATGAAAGAACCGCCATCCGGGAGAATCCCCATACTGGCGAAGTCGAATCTGATGTCATTCCCTGCTCCAGATGTTGAGTCAAGGTCGCCCTGGCCTAGGTATGTTAGCATGTCAGGCTCCAGGCTCTCTGAGAATCCTCGGACATGGTATGCTACATCGACATCTGGGCCATCCGCACTCTGGAATCTGACGTTAAGCACGAATAGATCATGCACACCACTGGAGTGGAACTCCCACTCCTCGATTTCCGTAGCCTTCTCAGAAATATTGTACGTCATGTTCTCCCATGTCTCCCCGCCATCCCATGACATCATGTGCATCAGGGACGTCTGTCCTGCAGTGACGCAATGGAGGGCAGTAGAGGAGTCGAAAGAGCAGTACTGTGATGGTAGCGAGGAACCATTCATGTTCACCCCAGTCCACCAATTAAGGGAAGTATCTAGATAGGCATCGCTACCATCTAGGAAGTAACTTGGGAAATAGAGGCCTCCCGATGGGACTGGGAAAGCGCGCATCTCTTTGTGTGGCTTAGTGAAGTCCCACTCAGCCCCAAGACTTTCCGGATTAAGATCGACTTCCATTACATCGAGGCTTTCGTCCCTATCAGGGAAACCGAAGTAGTCGTAGTTCAGGCCATCGGTGGAAATCTGACCACCGACGTTCTGAACCTGATGCCAGAAGTTGGAAATTACCAAGCTCGCCCAGGGTCCGTTCCCGTACAAACCCCCATTAATCGGGCCGACGACCTCAACCTGCCACGAACGGTCGTAGAACGGCTCCGGAGTCCTGTTGAAGCACCAACTCCATTCTGCATCCTCGGAATCGTAGAAGAAGGCATAGAATTGATCTGCCCCACTGGTGCTGGGATAGGGGAACCACCCCATGGAAATCAAGTCCCCGTTTGTCGCTTGTACTATACTTCCCTCGCCTAGCCCCTCTTGTCCGGGGACCGTCGGCTTTGGCTCCATGCAGCCTATCTGTGAGAAAATTGAGGGGCGATACTCTTGCCAAGTAAGGCCTCTGTCCTCTGACCATGTGGGGTACTCCCCTCCGAAGTTTAGGATCCAACCTTCTTTGGTTGCTGCTAGATAGTGCTCACAGCAGTTCCCCCCGTGCTCGTTTCCAAAGACCGTCCAAGTGGCATTTCCCCATGTCTGATTCTGTATCGGATCCGCTACTACGAAGTCCCTCGGGTCTTCATGCCCCATTGGATCGATCAGGTAGAAATCGCTATCCCAATCCTCCCAGTCCTCGTATCCTCTAGCTTCGTCGATAATATCAAGACAGCCCGGTAAAATGAACATCAATGACATAGCCAAGGAGGCCATCGAACGTCTAGATGCCAATGTGAGCATGATTTGCCGTAATGGTCGTATTATATCGCACTTTCACAGAATTGATGCCTACTCAATCCTCCACGTAGCCCCATCCGGACCATCCTCGACGACGACTCCCATCTCTGACAGCTCGTCCCTAATTTCATCAGCCCGGGACCAATCCTTGGCGCTCCTCGCATCCTCCCTCTCACAAAGAAGGGCCTCTACTTCGGAGGAGACTTCTACTTTCACGTTCTCATGGGTTTCCACTCTAGCTAGTACTTCCTCATCGGCCGGAAGTAATCCGAGAACATCTCCGGCGAATTCCGAAATCCATCCTACTGCTCCTGAGATTCCCCGCTCGTCCCCTCCCGAGCTGAGTAGCCCTCGCATCCACTTGGTCACCGCTTGAACCTCCACTAGTGCAACCCTGGTGTTGAAGTCATCATTCATCCCCTCTACTAGCCTCTTGGCCGCACCTTCAAGCTCCGGAAAGCCACCCCAGTCCCCAGTGCCATGCTTTGACAAACCCTCGCCATAGCAGTCGATGAGGCGTTTGTGGTGATTCTCAGAGTCATCAATCATGATTTGGTTAAAGTCCACTGGTTGCCGATAAGGCGCGTTAATCAGTGTATACCTCAGCACTAGGGGGTCAACACGTTGCAAAGCATCAGATATTGTCCAGAAATTACCCAGAGACTTGCTCATCTTTTCCCCATCGATGTTTATCATTCCATTATGAATCCAATACTGGACTACTGGATCATGCCCTAGACAACACTCAGATTGGAATATCTCCGCCTCGTGATGGGGGAAAATCAAGTCAGAACCGCCTCCGTGGATATCGAACCTCTCCCCTAGATGCTTGAGGGACATCGCAGAGCACTCAATGTGCCAACCAGGTCTCCCTTCGCCCCACGGGCTTTCCCAGAACGGCTCATCCGGCTTGGCCATCTTCCATAGGGCGAAATCCCGGTGATCCCTCTTTCCGGAACCGGTCTTATCCACCCTTCCACCGGCCCCAGATCTAACCATCTCAAGGGTCTGACCCGTCAACTGCCCGTACTTCTCTGGTGAAGTGTCAATCTCGAAGTAAACGCCGTCATCTACCAGATATGCATGCCCCTTATCGATTAGCGCCTCTATCATCTCAATGATTTCCGGAATAGTCTCGGTAACTCTGGGATAAGCATCCGCTCTAATCACGTTAAGCGAATCCATCGATTCGAAATAGTCCGCTATATTCCTGTTAGCCACTTCCAGGAAATCTACTCCCTCCTCATTGGCAGCAGCAATAATCTTGTCATCCACATCTGTGAAGTTAGTGATGTAACTAACTTCGAAGCCACTCTTTCTGAGCCATCTCACAATTATATCGAAGGAAATTGCCTGCCTAGCATGTCCGATGTGGCTCGGCGAGTAGGGAGTAATTCCACATGCATAGAGGCTGACTTTGCCTTCCTCGATCGTCACTAGTTCCCTTTTTTTCCGAGAACGAGTGTCGAAAACCCTCACTGCCACTACCTATTGACATGGCACTTTGAACATCAACCTCTCGCTGCTTCGATAAGGCCAGAGAACAGTAAGTCATGTCCCTTCCGTTCTGGGTGCCATTGGACCCCAATGCAGAACTTCTTGTCTCTCCTCTCAACCCCTTCTATCAGGCCATCATGCTCGGCTCTTGCAGAAATATCCAGACTTCCAGCATCAGAGACTCCTTGGTGATGCAGTGAGTTAACAGTAAACGAACCTCCCATTAGGCTGGATAGATGGGTACCTTCCTCGACAACAACTCCATGTTCTGTAGACTTGCCAGCGAACCCGCCGTGACCTTCGTGCCCCGGCGTAGTGTCAAGATGCTGGTGCATTTTCCCCCCATGAGAGACACTGAGGATCTGCATCCCTCTGCAGATTCCTAGTAGTGGCAGGTCCCTGTTCAATGCCTCCTTGATCAGGCCCATTTCGGAAAAATCCTGATCTGGGTAGAATTCTGTAGTCATAGGCCCAGGTTCTT
>CAXEIX010000022.1:0-10086 GCA_963996605.1 uncultured Candidatus Poseidoniales archaeon
GGGCGCAAGACGCCCGGGAGTGGCTGATTAGCAATATATCCGGTACACTAGGTGTTGATGAATGCTCCTGTTTGTCTTTGAGTGTGGTTTTGGCCTAAGACCTAGTCGTTAAGGGCGGATGCCCCCCGTGAGGGGCATGGCAGCAGAGGTTTGGTCTGAGAACGATCGTTCGAGGGTTTTCTTGAATGCATCTAGGCTCGCCCTGAGGGACGGTCAATTGTCGAATGGAGAGAAGAGGATTCTAGTGAAGCTCGCCCATGCGTTGAGCCTTGAAGAGGGTGAGCCGAAGAGGATCTATGATGCAATTCTGTCTGGCGAGTGGGAACAGATTAGAGGGGAGAAGATAGAGAAGAGCGAGATGAGGTTGGTCTACGGCCAGGTTCTCGAAGCCATGCTTATTCACACTGACAGGTCGGATGATGTGTTGGCACAAATAGCGTATCTTAGGAAGATGTTCCTGATTGAGGATGCCGAGCATCGAGCTATTGCGAGAAGCCTAGACAGACAGTTAGAAGAAATCGTACATAGGTCATTCATCGACGAATACAGAATGCGGCTAAATGACTCGGTAGACAGCCTACGCGATATTTTCGATAGTGTCAAAATACTCTCTAGGAAGCAGTAGTTCAGATGAGTTCCGAGCGTATTCTGGACAAGTTCCTTGGAGAGCAGCCCAAGAGGATGCACAAATCTCAACGTAGCCTGGCGAAAATCGTCCGAGAGGCATATCCGATAGGTGTACCGGCGATGATCATGAAGTCAAGTACTGATCGTCTCGGCAACTCTGCTGGGTATTCTTTCCATCTTGGCACGCCGGATGATATTCTGAGAAGGGTCGCATCTTGGCTGATTACCGAGGCGGGAGAGGAACAACGGATCTTGTGGAAGTTGATACCACTTCTCTGGAAGAGGCATGGTAGGGAGGACGTCGCACTCTCGGCTTTGCTCCTGGCGAACTTGGATAGCGATAGTGCCGGAGTCGATCCATGGGTGGTTCTAGCCTCCTCAATCAACTCCACTGAGCCGGCCGAGGCTCTTCTTCTTAGTATCGAGGAGGTTTTTCGTGCGGGTCATAAGAGGCCAAGTGACGAACTGCTGAAATCATGGTGTGAAGGGCGTTTGGTAGAGTCTCACCTAGCTCTAATCTCAGCATTCGCAGCGATTAACTCCGATAGGAAGATTGGAGGTGACGTGATCGCACAACTCGTCAATGTGAAGGTCCCTGATGGAGATTCCCTTCTAGGCAGGATAAGAGACAGGGTGGCGTCGGGAACACCATAGCACTAATTCATCGGTAGCCCCTCTGGCACTCATGGTCGAGAGGTTGCTACCATCAGATGACCCGGTAGCAGAGGAAGTTCTGGAGTGGACGATTAAGAGGGATGCCGAGGACATTACCCAACTGATGGAGTGGCTTGCGGAGACCTCTGCGAGGAAGGACCGAGAGATGCTGATAAACAGGGCATTGGACCTGATGGAAGAGATTAATCACGCCTTGGGGCGTTTGGACGAGTTGAGGTAGAGGATGAGGTCTCTGTTGCTGGCGGGAGGGAGGTCCTCGCGAATGGGATGCGACAAGGCATTGATGGAGATCGATGGGTCCGCCATGATAGAGAGGGCGGCAATCTCGCTCGCCACTGCCAACCTAGAGCCGATTAGGATTGCAGTCGCGCAACCCGAAAACGTTGAGGAATACGGCTCAGCCATTGGACCTGATCTGGACATAGAGTGGGTTCTCGATTCGATGACCCATGCGGGCCCAATAGATGCGATAGAAGAGGCTCTCCTCGACCCGGAGTGCGGAGGCGGGTTGCTCCAATTAGCCACAGTGGACTATCCATGGGTCTCTTCGGATCTTTTCTTCTCCCTCCGAGACATGCTCGGAGCTGATGATTGCCTGATCATGCCCCACGATGGGGAGAGGGGTCATCCTCTGCTTTCTTTGATTCGGACCAAGGAAGTACTCGAGATCATTGAAGGCGACAGGCGTCCACTCCGGGTGCAGTTCTCAGAAGTCAAGCATTCTCTTCTAATGGAGGACCCAGCAATCCTCCTGAATGTGAATACTCCAGCGGACCTAGAGTGATATCTGGCCGGTACAGAGCAAATCGATTATCTGGGGGTAGAGGGTGTGCTCGACTTGCTTGACCCTCTCCTGAAGGGAGGTCGCATTATCGTCAGCCATCACTGGGACTTCCATTTGTGCTAGGATGGGTCCGGTATCGACTCCTTCGTCGACCAAGTGCACTGTACATCCAGTTATCCGGACACCTGCTGAGAGGACATCTCGATGAGCATGAGCTCCGGGGAAATCTGGTAGCAATGATGGATGTACGTTTACTATCCTACCCTTCCATTTCCCTACGAACGAAGGAGTCAGTATCCTCATGTAGCCGCTGAGGACTACCAGTTCCACATTAGAAGACTGAAGGTGTCTTTCGATAATTTCTTCATGTGCCAGACGACGATCTGCGGCAGGGAGATCAGTGGGCAACGGAATGCCTTTGGACTCTATTTCCAATTTTCTCCCATGCTCTAGTCCTCCGGCACCTTCGCTATCTGCCAGAACCAGAACTGTCTGGTGACAGCGGGGCTCTTCCGATTGGAATTTCAGCAGAGAGGCGAGGCCGGACCCTCCTCCGGAAATCAGTACTGCTAATCTGATAGGGTCTTCGATGGAGCCGACTCGGGGGAGTGCGAAGGGGGCTCCCATGCTCTCGTGGCGAGGAGTTCTGGCTTGAGTCTTCGGTAATTACAATTAAAGGAAATATTCGGAGGGGTTCTTTGTATTACATGGAGCGAATCGAGAGTCTCGACGAGATCGTCGAGAGGTACTGTGTGTCTAGCAACCCAGTTCTAAGGCGACTATATTTCGGTCTCGGGCTGCTATTTATTGGGTTCGCAATAATTGGAATATGGGTCCCTGGATGGCCTACGATCTCATGGGCAGTACCGGCCGCCTTCCTATTCTCTTACTCAAGTGAGAGGATGTTCAGGTGGACGATGACGAATCGCTTCTTCGGGTCTGCGATGTTCGAGTACTATGCAACAGGAAAGACGATTCCAAGACACGCAAAATCTGGGATAATTGCACTGATAGCACTCATGTCAACCACTTCTGCGATCTTCGTTTGGTATGTTTCGACCTTGGGGGACGGTGTCTTTTTCGAACCCTCTTCCTGGGACGGGGCAGACCCCGGCTTCGGCTCCATCACCATCATCCTCGTGGGAATCGTGGGTGTTTGGTATGTCGCTTCAAGGGTAAGTGTGAGAGAAGTTGGCTAACTGAAACTATTTTGCATGTGACCATTACCCCTATGCCAGAGTTACATGGATTTCGATACAATATCGGTAAGAGGAAAAAGCAAACCAGACCCAACAACGGGTGCGATAGTCCCCCCAATCTACCAGACTGCAACGTACGTTCTGGAGGAAATAGGAGTAGACAAGGGGTTCGACTACACTCGGTCTTCTAATCCCACGAGGCAGGAGCTAGAGAATCATCTGGCAGCTCTAGAGGGAGGGAGGCACGGGATCGCATTCTCAAGTGGGATGGCCGGTGCGGACAGCTGCATGAAGCTACTAAGCCAAGGGGATCACGTCGTTTGCTGTGATGACGTTTATGGGGGTACTGCAAGGCTGTTTAACAAGCTCATGACAAACTATGGGGTCGAATTCACCTACGTCGACTCCCAGGTCGCTTCGAATGTTGAGGGTGCGATTCGTCCGGAGACGAAGATGGTGTGGGTGGAGACGCCTACTAACCCGCTCCTAAAAGTCACAGACCTCGAGGCAGTCGGAAAGATTGCGAAGAGCCACGATCTTCTGTATGTGGTAGACACCACGTTCGCGACCCCGGTGTTCCTCCGACCGCTGGAGTACGGGGCCGACTTGGTGCTTCACAGCACGACCAAGTATCTGAGTGGCCACAATCAGATCATAGGTGGCGTGATCGTAACCGATCGCACTGATTTATTCGAGCGCCTGAAGTACATCCAGAAGAGCGTCGGCGCCGTTCCAAGTCCCTTCGACTGCTGGCTTGTGATAATGGGCCTCAAGACCCTGCACCTGAGGATGCAGCGGCACTGGGAGAACGCAGAGAAGATCGCAGTGTATCTGGAAGGACATCCCAAGGTTTCGAAGGTGGTCTACCCCGGATTAGAATCCCACCCTATGCACGAGGTCGCGAAGGCCCAGATGAAGGGTTTCAGCGGAATGATATCCTTCGAGCTGGAGGGTGGCCTGGAGGCCGGTAAGAAGCTGATGAATTCCGTCGAGTTGTGCCTACTTGCTGAGAGTCTCGGTGCTGTCGAGACTATGATTACGCACCCAGCCACGATGACTCACGTCGAGGTCCCTCGGGAGGAGAGGCTGGCAAGGGGTTTCGAGGACGGTTTAGTTAGACTATCAGTGGGCATAGAGGATCCAGACGATCTGATTGCAGATCTGGAGATGGCCTTCGGGAAGGTGTGATCAATCCCAATCTTCGGGTTCCCAGCCGTTCTCCCTGAGCCAATCGTCGTTGTAGAACTTCGAGAGGTATGGGTTTCCAGCATCTGGTAGGACCGCTACAACCATCGCACCCTCTCCGTTTTCCTCTGCCTTCTTGGCGATATCGATTGCCACCTTAATCGAACCGCCGCATGAACCCCCGCAGAACATTCCTTCCTTCCTGGCAAGCGCCCTAGCCCATTGGAAGCACTCGCCGTCGTCCACTTGGTGGATCTCGTCTATGACCGAGAAGTCGGTTGCGGATGGGATGAAATCCTCTCCGAAGCCCTCGACCTTGTACGTTTTCGGCTCTCCCATGGTACCTTCTTCGAACCATTCTTTGAGGATCGATCCAACGGCATCGACTCCAACGATCGTGGGTGGCGCAGAGCCGTTTGAATCGGCCATCTCCTTGAGTGCCTTGGATGTCCCGGATATCGTCCCCCCGGTCCCCATCGTGGCTACGAAGTGGGTGATTCGGCCATTGGTCTGCTCCCATATCTCCGGTCCAGTCGAGAGGTAGTGGGTCAACGGGTTTGCCTCGTGCGAGTATTGGTCGGGATACCATGCCCCGGGGATCTCTCGTGCCAGTCTGGCCGCCACCTCGTAGTAAGAACGGGGATCCTCCTTCTCTACCGCGGTGGGACACACGTGGACCTCGGCTCCCATGGCCCTGAGGAGGTCTATCTTCTCCTTACTCATCTTGTCTGCCATGGTGAAGATGCATCGGTACCCCCTCTGCGCTGCAACCATCGCTAGTCCGATTCCGGTGTTGCCGGAAGTTCCCTCTACAATCGTACCACCTGGCTTCAGGAGGCCTTTCTCCTCAGCATCCAGAACCATCTGTAATCCGATTCTGTCCTTTATCGAGCCGCCGGGGTTGCACCTCTCTAGCTTGACCCAGACGGAGGACCTCTCCAGGCCCTCTGTGATCCTATTCAGCCTAATTAGAGGGGTGTTGCCAATGGCTGAGACCAAGTCCTCATAGGTATTCGAAGGGGGTCTGATGGGGTTGGTCATAATGGGGCATCGAGCCCCGCTGTATGATGGTTTTCACTGAGTATTTCTTGTGGAGCTGTAGTAGGCCCAGCCAGCAATCGGGAGGCTCCAGAATATCCCCCCTAGCAATCCTAGTAAAACCAAAAATGCAAGTGTTGTAAAATCGGAGTTTGGTGCTCCGAAAGAGGCACCTAGGAGAGGTAAAATGAATGTCATAGTGGAGACTGGAATCAAGGTCTTAAGACTCGGGTCAAACCAACCCATGGATTGTGAGATTTTCTTAACTGAGTATGCAGAAAGGAAAATCATCCCGAAGAAGACGGCAATAGCCGCTTCAGCCGAAGGCGGTTCAAGCCCGCCCATGATCATGATCAGTGACACTAGTATGGCCAATACTACTCCAGTGGCGGAACCGCCGGCCAAAGTTTGTTTCCAGTCCATCATCCTACCTAGTGTTTGAACAGACGGGTGCCCGTAAATACCATTGCCATCCCAAACTCATTCGCGGCATCTATTACCTCATTGTCGCGAATTGAGCCACCAGGCTGAACCACACTAGAAATGCCAATCTCATTTGATGTGTCGATACCATCACGGAACGGGAAGAATGCGTCGGAGACCATCATCGCTCCGTGCGCCCTGTCACCAGCCCTCCTAGCAGCGATTCGAACGGCCTCTACACGGCTTGTCTGTCCCGGCCCTATACCCACGGTTGCGAGACCTGTTTCTGTCTTGCTAACTAGAACGATTGCGTTGGACTGCACTTCTGCTATGACAGAGGTTCCGAACCTCGCTAGTTTGAGACCCTCTTCATCAAGAGGTCTTGCGGTTACGGAGCGTGTATTCTCCCAGTCTATGCTAGGCGATCCCTGGGCTTGAGATAGCCAACCTCCTTGCACTTGACGTATCGATGGTTCCTCCGGGTATCCTCCCAGTGGTTCCAGAGTTAGCATCCTCCTGTTCTTGCTCTCAGCCAGAAGGCCCAATGCCTCGGGCTCGTAACCGGGCGCGATCATACACTCGAAGAAGTGCTTACCAATTGCCTCTGCAGTTTCTTTACCCACGACCCGATCGAAAGCGATAACACATCCGAACGCGCTCTCGGGATCGCTCGCCAATGCGTTTTCCCATGCGGAAACCTGACTATCGGCGACTGAGGCACCACAAGGGTTTGTGTGCTTGATCACCACACAGGAGTGCGTTGCGAAATCGCATGTCTGGCTGAGAGACCGAACGAGTCTGAGAGCGGCATCGAGGTCTAGGTAGTTGTTGTAGGAGAGGGGTTTGCCCCCGTGCTGTATCGCTGCTGAGAGCCCTGATGAGGGACCCGAGGCTGGGAAGAATGAGGCTGGTTGATGGGGATTCTCTCCATACCTCAATTCTCGACCCTCTCCAGTCGAAATATGTATCCTATTTGGAAACGTTTTCTCGGAGAATCTGCTCGATAGCTCGTTGGAAATGGCGTTGTCGTAGGCAGCCGTGGATTGGAATGCAGATAGAGCTAGTTCCTTCCTCATTTCCATCCCTACACCAGATGGGTTTCCATTAGAATCCGAAAGGGCATGTAAGACCGATTCATACTGCTCTGGTGCTGTTAATATGATGACATCTGCATGGTTCTTGGCTGCTGATCTGACCATGGTGGGGCCCCCGATGTCAATCATCTCAATGAGTTCCTGATCGCTCGCAGGAGGTTCTCTTTCAGCTGTGTCTTCGAACGGGTATAGGTTGACGCAAACCAGGTCGATCCCCGCATAGCCCAGCTCGGACAGGGTCTGCATATCAGTGTCAGATTCGCGTCTGACAAGTATGCCCCCATGGACAGCCGGATGGAGCGTTTTCACCCGGCCATCGAAAACCTCCGGGTGTCCGGTGATCTCGGATACGTCGGTGACTTCGATCCCAGCCTCCCTAAGCTTCGAGGCGGTCCCCCCTGTGGAGATTAACTCCCAATCCATCGAATTCAAGGATTCGGCCAGTTCCTCGATTCCTGTTTTGTCCCAGACGCTGATCAACGCCCTTGGTCGCTCCATGAGGAATGCGTGTGTGCGAGAGGCTTGAAGTTTCGCGGTTGGCTATTCGCCTCTCGCTGAAATGACCTGGTCTATCCTCAGCATTCCCATTGCCGTCTCTGTGGCTGACTCGAGGGAGTTCTCTATCACTGACCTAGGATGCCAAACGCCATCTACCTCCCAAATCTTCCCGTCTTGCGAAATGCCGACTGGAATCTCATTAAGCGGAATTGATCTGAGTTCCAGAACCCTGTCCAGTGTTTCGCCGCCTGCATTCTCGACGAGAGTGGCTGGGATTGTCTCCATCGCCCTAGCGAATGCCTCCATTGCTAGCCTCTCTCTTCCTCCTTGGCTCTCGGCTGCTTTCCTAACTGCATGGGCAATCCTGCTGTGGGCCGACCCGGCCCCCGGTAGCACGTCCTCGGCCAAGGCCAACGATGTTGCCCTGAGTGAGTCGTGAAGTCCACGGATCACCTCCTCCGTTCCGGTCTCTCCTGCTCCACCAACCTCGATCGTGACAATGGATGGGTTTCGGCATCCCTCGATTCTGATCACGTCTTCCACCTCGTCCGTAGATTCCTTCCTGGCCCATGATGCATGGCCACAGAACCCCAAGTCTGCCTCTTCAATGTCTAGGGGGCTTTCGACTATTCTCGAGCCGGTTGCATCGGAGGCGTTTCTCAGCTCCGAGGAATCCAGTTTCTCCACGACTAGGATTCCATTGTCGCATAATGTGTGGAGGATGTCCTTATCGATCTCTCCTGAGCATAGGACCACTCGGGCACCTGACTCTCTTATGCCACGGGAAATCTCCGACTTTCTGTCTTGCTCCGCTCCTATGAACGAGTCTAGTGCGTCTGCACTGGTAATCTTCAATTCCGCGTCCCTGGCCATCTCCCTGATCTTGATATCCCCATCCAAGCAGACGACCTTAGCATCTAGGACATCGTTAGGTAGGTCGTTCATTAGCACCCTCCTGCGGATTACTACTCCCTTGACCAAACGCGAGTCCCTCGCTCCGCCAGTTCCTGTCTTGAACATGGATACGTGTTGCGCGAGAGCCTCCCCCCGATTCTTGAGGACGGTATTTAGGGCCTCAACGATTAGTGGGGAGAATATCTCGAGGGCAGATTCTGCTACCTTTCCTCGAAGTGAGGTTTCTGCCACTGCCAGGAGCTTATCGTCATCGGTTTCGGAGGCGTCTTGTTCGATTTGTGAGGCTGCTGCTTGTAGGGAGATTTCGTATCCATCGATCAGGGTGAGTGGGTGAAGCCCCTTCCTGAAGAGGTTGTTCGCCTCTATCAACAGTGATCCGCAAATCAGCATCCCAGTGGTGACTCCATCCCCGCAGTCCTCCTCCTGGGACTCCGCCATTGAGACCATCATTTTTGCAGCTGGGTGCTTGACTAGGAGCTCGGCGACGATCTTCGCTCCGTCATTGGTTACAGCGGTGGTCCCATCGGTCTTGTAGAGCATCTTGTCAAGCCCGCGAGGCCCGTATGTGGGCTTCAGGAGGTCTGAGAAAACTCTGGCCGCTACGATTAGCTTCTCCTGTACGTCGGTGCCGCTAGTAACCTTGGTGCTATGAGAGGCGATTTCGACCTTCGGCTTGTCCGAGCCCTCGCCCATAATTACTTTCGGCGTGAGTGCTTGACATGAATGCTTTGAGGGTGCAATTCGATGAGTTCGGTAGCAATCCATACGAATGTCTATGACAGCCGTAAGTCAGGAAGTTATGTGATTAATCGAACATTCTCGGTCGTTTTCATTTCCAGTATGCTGGTTCTTTGTGGTATTTCTCCTAGTGGTTCGGCCCAAGTTCTGCCGGAAACCGATCTCGAGTGCGATGACTCAACGGAAATTGATCTCTCGAACGGGGCCGGGAGTTCTGTTATCAATTGCGAATTAACCAATCCGACTGCCTTTGATGAGGAGGTTGAGTTGACCTATCAGGGCGGGGCTCTAGATACGGCTGGCCCGGGGAGCGTGACTGTTGGGGGCGGGCAGACCTCTTCTTTCCAGATTGTGATAGCCTCTTCCTCGGGGCAGTCAGCTGGAACTTACGAGGTCAACGTGAGTGCGGTGGTGACAGAGTGGAACGGGGTTCCAGTGAGTATTTTCGGGTTCTCTGACGAAGAGGGAATCGAAGTGGAGGTACTCCCCTACACGACTTGCTCTTCTTCGCGTCCCTCTGCAATCTTCGCTGAGGCTGGCGAGGACGTGGCCTTCTCCGTGGTTTACAGCTGTGATAGCAACGAGGATATCAGTATGTCAATCTCCCTGCACCTGCTGGAGAAGGGCAGCTCGCAAGAGGGAATGTGGCCATCGGGTTTCAATGACATGTCAGTGGGTGGCTGCAATATCCAGAATCCAATGGGTTCGGTCAGCTGCGATTTTATCCTGACCACGCCTTCCAACCTCCAAGAGAAGTGGGAGGGATGTCTGATCGTGGTGGATGAGATGAGCAACCCGGGATGGTCCTGCTCGAGTGGTTTCGCGTTCCCCCTAACTGTGAATGAGAGGGAGAGCGTGGTTCCCTCGGTCGGGATTGACGTGAATGGAACTGTACTGGAGGAACTGGGTG
>CAXEIX010000023.1:0-9980 GCA_963996605.1 uncultured Candidatus Poseidoniales archaeon
CAGACGATGGTCAGAGTGCGCTGAGTTCAAGCCGTCTCACTCCCAGACGCCTCGAGAGGGGCAATAAGGCCCACTACGAATCTATGGGTCCCCAGAAAAAAGCCTCCTTAAAATGAATCACGAGTTCATTCTGGGCGATGCGTGAACTACAGTTAAAGTGCTGTAATCCAGAACACCCAGCATGACCTTCAGGGCTTGCGGCAGTTGCTTCAGCATGGAAGTCTACCCCTACCTAGGTTTTGAGACCGGACGTAAGTACCAGTGCAAGTCATGCGGCATGATATCCCCATTCGTGGTGGAGTTCGAGAGCATCGAGGCACTGAAGGCGTTCAAGGACGCTTCCGAATGAGTCGGGGGTAGCGTGTGAGCGCTAGATGTCGTGCCCCACGTGTTCGGTACTCTCGCCCCAGCACTCAGCAGCCGTGTCATTCTCTGAGCCGCCTTCGTGGAGGCAGGGATGGTGGTTCGTGAAGACGTCGTCATACGTCAGCCAAGGCCTGACCACCCAGGCGTGTGCCATCCAGTAGTCGCCCAGGTGGACGTTCTCCCCTCCCCTCTCGTCGCAGGTCTCCTCGTCGAGGTCCTCCCCCATCACTAGGAACTCGCTTGTCCTGAAGCAAAGCGAGTCGTGTCGGTGCCACCAGTCGTTGCCTCCTGTGAAGCCCTCGGGCGGGGAGTCGCCGGTGGAGTGGACGAACCATGCGAAGCCCACTAGCTCCGAGTCCCTCTCCTCCCCTGCGTACATCAGGAACTCTGGCTTATCGTGCTCAAACTGGTCGTCGATCCGAGTGCCGGGGAACTCGGGCTCCCGGGGGTCGAACCCGGGGTCATCCATCGAGAACCCATTGAGCATGACGTGGTGGGTGCCCATGCCCTCGGTATAGCCGACCGACATGGTGTAGCCAGAATCCTCGGCATCGCCCAGGGTGGGCCACTGCGTGGCCCACTCGATCGCCTCCTTCAACTCGTACGTGAGAGCCTCGCACGATTCCGGGTCAAGCTCGCCCTTGGTCATGCCCGCGTATGCGCCATCCACATGATGCCCCCCGGTCCCAGTAGAGTTGCACCACCATGGATTCGTGTCCTGGACGTATCCGCTTAGGGGGCAGTCGGGCTCCCCGTCGCCATCGAAGTCGCCACAGTAATCAGGGTCCTCGAGATCGATAAGTTCGCTTTCATCGTCTATGAATGTCTTGCCTTCGCTGGTGTTCTCTTCTGCCAAGCACCCGGAGAACGATACCGAGGTGAGGAGCAGGATCACCAAAATCGGCGGGCCCCTCATGTGCGTGCGAGGTCGGGATTTGCAATAAAATCATCATACGGACTAGTCGCTGATCTCGACTAGCGACGACCCCATGTCCACCCTCTCGCCCTCTGAGAAGTGGACCTTCGTTACCTCCCCGGGCTTGGGGGCTAGGATCTTGTGCTCCATCTTCATCGCCTCCAGGGTCATCAGGTGCTGCCCCTCGCGCACCCTCTGCCCCTCCTTCGCCATTACCTCGAGGACGGTCCCCGGCATCGGGGCCTTGAGGCTGCCCTCGTTGGAGGACGACTGGCTGCCCTGCTCGTGGAAGAGGACCTCGTGGGCCCTGCCGCCCATGTGGATCCACCACGTGTCCCCGGTCCTGGTCACGTGGGCCAGCTTGGCCTCCCCGCCGACCGTGACGATTACCCTGCCCGGCTTGCCCTCCGCCTCGACGGATGTCTCGGGGATCTGGACCTCGGTGCCGTCCCTCGTGAGCGAGGTGACGATGGCCGAGCCCTCGCTCTCCTGCAACGAGACCTTGTACCTCTCCGGTCGGTCGGGAACGCTCCACTCCATGGCATCACCTCAGGGGAATGTCCTCCCCAGGGTCCTGAACGGGTCCCCCTGGTGTCCGGTGTGGCCGTCCAGGTCCTCAGTGCCTGTGGTCTGCTTCCTGTCGATGCCGAGCCTCTGCGCCGCGGCCGCCACTGCCACCAGCGTGCGGTGGTCTGGTTCCGGGCCGGTCAGCTCGCTGGGATCGGTGGAGTCTAGGAAGTCCGTGTCTATGCCCCCGCCCCGGAAGGCGTCGTGGGACAGCGCGTTCCGCAGGAAGTCGATGTTCGTCCTCACTCCGAGGACCACGAAGGAGGAGAGGGCGCTGTCCAGCCTCCTGATGGCCGACCCCCTGTCTGGTGCGTGGACTATCAGCTTGGCCAGCATCGGGTCGAACTCGATGGTGACCGAGTCTCCCTCGCGCACGCCCGAGTCGACCCTGATGCCCGGCCCCGAGGGGGGCCTCCAAACGGCGAGCTCGCCAACCGATGGCAGGAAGCCCCGCCTGGGGTCCTCCGCATACACCCTGGCCTCTATCGAGTGGCCGTTCTGGGTGACCTCGTCCTGCGAAATCCCTAGGGGGAGGCCCGCTGCCACCTCGAACTGCTTCTGGACCAGGTCGATCCCCGTGGTCATCTCCGTGACCGGGTGCTCGACCTGTATCCTGGTGTTCATCTCGAGGAAGAAGAACTCGCCGTTGCTGGCGAGGAGGAACTCGACCGTCCCGGCTCCGACGTACCCGACTGAGCGGGCTGCGGTCACAGCCGCGTGCCCCATGGCCTCCCGCATGCCGGGGCTCACTGCCGGCGAGGGCGCCTCCTCGATGACCTTCTGGTACCTCCGCTGGAGGGAGCAGTCCCTCTCGTTGAGGTGGATGGCGCCGCCGTGGGTGTCGCACAGGACCTGGATCTCGACGTGCCTGGCCCTCTTCAGGAGCCTCTCGATGTACACGGTCCCGTCACCGAATGCGGACGATGCCTCCCTGGCCGCGGCCTCGAACTCGCTCCTGAGGTTCTTCGGGGCGGATACCGACCTCATGCCCTTGCCGCCGCCGCCGGCGCTCGCCTTGATCAGGAGTGGGTAGCCCACCTTAGCCGCGGCGCTGGCCAGTGCACCGAGGTGGTCGGCGCCCTCCTCGACGGGCGTCTGCTCGCCTGGGATAACGGGAACCCCGGACTCTATCATCAGCGAGCGGGCGGAGATCTTGTCCCCCATCGTCTCTATCGCATGTGCCGAGGGCCCGATCCATCTCATCCCCGCGGCCTCCACCGCGCTGGCGAAGTCCGCCCTCTCGGAAAGGAACCCGTAGCCGGGGTGTATGGCATCGGCACCCGTGGACCGGGCGGCATCGATGATGGCGCTGCCGTTGAGGTATGTCTCGTCCAGCCCGTCCCCCTCCAGGAGGACTGACTCGTCGGCGGTCTCCACGTGGAGCGAGGATGAGTCTGACTGCGAGTAAACGGCGACGCTGGAAAGGCCCGCCTCCCTGGCGGCCTGCAGAACCCTGACCGCGATCTCGCCGCGGTTGGCCACCAGGACCTTCGAGAACGGGCTGGCTGCCCCCTGCATCCACTCCGGTGACATGTTCAGCCTTCCTGGTCCTCTTGCGACCAGGCCGGCTTCCTCCCGTCTATGAACGAGGAGAGCCCCTCCTGGCCCTCTGGCGATCCGCGCATCTCGCTGGTGAGGTCCAGCGTCCACGACCTGAGGGAGGCGTCGTCACCGTCCCAGTGGTCGAGAATCCCGACCATCCGCTTGGCCGAGGTCACGGCTAACGGCCCGGAGGTCATGACCTCCGAGACCACTGAAGATACGGATTCCTCCATGGCGTCGGCGGAGTCCGCGACCTCGTCTACGAATCCGATCCTGAGGGCCTCCTCTGGCCCTATCCTGGAGGCGAGCATGGCCAGCCTGCGGAACCCGGCGCTCCCGAGGCGCCTGTAGACGTACGGCCCTATCACTGCCGCGGAGATCCCCAGCTTGGCCTCGGAGAGCGCTATCCTCGTCCTTGGCTCGGCTATGACGTGGTCCGAGCATGAGACTAGCCCGGCACCGCCCCCGAGGGCGACCCCCTGGACGCAGGCGATGGTGAAGCAGGGATGGGCCCAGAGTCCGTGGAACAGCCTGTCCAGCCTCTCCGAGTCGGCCCTGTTCTCCTCGGGGGTCTTGCTGCCGCCGTCGCGCATCATGTTGATGTCCGCACCGGCGCAGAAGTGCTTCCCCTCGGCTCTTATCACTAGGGCTCTTAGGTTCGGGGAGCCATCGGTGGAGTGCAGCTCCCCAGTCCTGCCTACCGACCTCTCGGAGGTCCATTCGAGCACCTCGGCGATGTCGGATATCAGCTGCGGGTTCAGCGCGTTGAAGGCGTCGGTCCTGTCTAGTGTTAGGTTGGCAACCGCACCCTCAACCTCGAGCCTGCATAGCTCGGTATCGGGTTGGGTGTCTCCTGCCATGGTGTCACATCCTGAACACGCCGTAGCGAGTCTCTGGCATGGGGGCGTTGAGGCTGGCGGAAATAGATAGCCCCAGAACGTCGCGGGTGTCCCTGGGGTCGATCACCCCATCGTCCCAGAGCCTCCCCGTGGAGTAGTACGGGCTGCTCTCGCGCTCGTACTTGGCACGGATCTCGTCCGGGTCCTGGTTGCCCACGGTGGAAAGGACGCTGGCGGCCTGCTCCCCGCCCATCACGCTGATCCTGGCATTGGGCCACATGAACAGGAACCGCGGGTCGTACGCCCTTCCGCACATCCCGTAGTTCCC
Organism: uncultured Candidatus Poseidoniales archaeon; assembly: GCA_963996605.1. Lineage (GTDB taxonomy): Archaea > Thermoplasmatota > Poseidoniia > Poseidoniales > Thalassarchaeaceae > UBA36. The sequence goes on from CAXEIX010000023.1 coordinate 4,559, forward strand.
AGCCCCGTGCGAGCCCCCGATGATCACAGTGAACTTGGGGACCGGGACGCAGGACACCGCGGTCACCAGCTTGGCCCCGTCCTTGGCGATTCCCCCCGACTCGGCCTCGCGGCCGACCATGAAACCGGTGATGTTCTGCAGGAACACCAGCGGGACGCCCCGCTGGCCGCAGAGCTCCACGAAGTGGGCGCCCTTCAGTGATGACTCGGAGAACAGGATGCCGTTGTTCGCAACGATGCCGACGGGGTAGCCGTGTATCCTAGCGAACCCGCAGACCAGTGTGTTCCCGTACCTGCGCTTGAACTCGTGGAACCTCGAGCCGTCCACTATCCGGGATATCACGTCTCTGACGTCGTATGGGGTCCTGTTGTCGCCCGGGATGATCCCCATCAGGTCCTCGGTGTCGTATGCCGGGGGCTCGGACGGCTTGGAGTCCAGCCTGTGCTTGGGTGGGACGTTTAGGTTCTCGACTATGTTCCGGACCATCCGGAGCGCGTCCTCCTCGTCCTCCGCGTAATGGTCCGCGACCCCTGACTTAGAGGTGTGGACCTCGGCCCCGCCGAGGTCCTGCGAGGAGACCTCCTCTCCAGTGGCTGCCTTGACGAGCGGCGGGCCTGCGAGGAATATCGTCCCGTTTCCCTTTACTATTATCGATTCGTCGGACATCGCGGGGATGTACGCCCCGCCGGCCGTGCACGATCCTAGCACCGCAGCGACCTGGGGTATGCCCTTGCTGGAGAGTATCGCCTGGTTCCTGAATATCCTTCCGAAGTGGAGCTTGTCCGGGAAGACCTCGTCCTGCATCGGGAGGAACGCACCTCCAGAGTCCACCAGGTAGATGCAGGGGAGGTTGTTCTCCTCGGCGATCTCCTGGGCCCTGATGTGCTTCTTGACGGTCATTGGGTAGTAAGAACCACCCTTTACGGTGGCGTCGTTGGCCACGAACATGCACTCCTTGCCGTGGACGAGTCCGATCCCCGTGACTATCCCCGCTGACCTCGCCCTCCCGTCGTAGAGCCCGTCTGCGGCTAGGGCGGAGGTCTCGAGGAAGGGGGATCCGGGGTCGCAGACCTCGGCTATCCTCTCCCTCGGCAGGCCCTTCCCGCGGTCCCTGTGCCTCTGGAAGTGGGGCTCGTCCCCGGACCTCCTCACCTCGTCCAGCTTGGACTTCAGGACCTCGGATAGGGACGAGTTGCGTTGGCTACGCTGGGCGAAGTCCTCGGCACTCGAATCGACCCCGTTTGGCAACCTCTCCATGTCGCTCGCTCTGCCAGAGTGCAGGGGAGTCTTCAATTGAATGGGCCGCGAGTCGCGATTTGACGATTTAGACGCCCAGAGTTAGCCTGCCGACATCCCGCAGCCCCGGGGCCATGCCAACCACTAGCATCGCTACGCCGATGAGCAGCCTGAGGTGCTGCTCCCTCCTCTCGAAGTTCAGGCTGTAGAACACGTAGTAGATCAGCCCGGCGAGTCCCATTTTGACTAGTGCGAAGAGCCAGACGCCCTCGTCCAGCATTCCGTGCTCTATCCCCAGCTTCTCGTTGACCCACAACCCGACATCGATTACGCCCTGGGAGGCGACGTGCTTCTCCCCCAGCCCGGGGAAGCCGTCGATGCCTATCCATGTTGCCAGGCCGTCCAGGATCTGCCCGGCCACGGCGAGGAAGACGAGTGGCTGGGCCATTATCGCCCGTGACCTGAGTGGCTCGATGACCCCCTTCTCCGGGAAGTCTTCCACCGAGGCCTGCCTGTACTCGTCATCAGTCATCCCAGGTGGCAGTATGCCTGCCACCAGGCCCTGCCCTGATAGCTCTGCCACGGCGTCTCTTCCTTGGGCGTACATCCAGTAGCATACCGCGGCTGGGAGCCCTATCACGACGAAGAGCGGCCATATCCTATCCGAGGCGGGAGGGGAGTCGATCGCGAACGCGGCCAGGGCCCCGAAGAAGATCAGCGACCCACCGACGCCTGTGAGGTATACCATCCTCTGGACGTTCGAGAATAGGTCCGATAGCTCGCGAGACCAGAATGCGAACGCGATAGCGGCGATCGCACCGAGCAGCATCGGCCAGTGGCTCAGGTCATCGGACTTCCCAGCGATCGAGGAGGCGTAAACGGCGAACTGCATCAGTATCAGGCCTGTCGCGAGGATCTCGAGGTCGTTCTTCTGGGAGGCTCCCTCGCTCTCGGCACGATCGAGCGAGATGCCCGCTGCACCGGCTAGCACCACCCAGAAGGCGGCTTGGAAGTGTATGCCCGGGCTGACGAAGTAAGGGGCTAGGCCGGCTCCGAACATCTCCGCGTCCTCGGCTACCTCTCCGAACACCGCCCATGTGATGAATGGGAGGAGTGCGAGCACCGTGGTGTCGGTCGGGTCTATCCCGAGCCTCCTCAGCCATGCGGAGAGGGCCACTACGAACAGCCCCAGAACGATGGCGTAGGTGAGGGTGTTGACGTTGTTGTAACCCGAATCGCCAGTCGACTCGCCCCTGATCGGGTCGATGAAGTACTGGTTCAGGGCGTCGGACAGGAAGTTCTCGAACCCTGCCCACTCGAGGCCGAGCCCGAGGAATATCAGCAGGAAAACCGCCAGTAGTGCGTTGATCGCCCATGTCTCGTATGGGTGTGCCTCGTCGAGCGGGTTGTTCACGGCCCCACGGATGGCCATTCTCCCTTATGCGTGACGGTGATTTACTCCTCTCCGAAGCTGATGGTCTCGTCGTCGTCCAGCTCCAGTGGCTTCTCCTCCTTCATCCTCTTCCGTGCCTCTGTGAAGCCCGGAACCATCGTCTCGAACGAGTCCGGGGCGATAGAGGTCTTGTCCCTGAAGGTCTCCAGGTTCTTCGAGCGGAGCCTCTGCCTCCTCTTGTCCTGCTCGAGCCCGAAGAGGACCGTGCTGTGCTCAGAGCCACCGAGGATCCCCTCTATGGCAGGGGTTGCAAGGGAGAGGGCCTCATTGCCCCCAAGAACTGCCACGGTGGAGCCGTAGACTGCGATCTCGCAACCAGACATCTCCTCGATAAGGGTCCTTATCCTGCCGTTGGTGCCGATGAGGCGGCTTCGCATCCTGCGAGTCTGGTTGGGCTGTCTTCCGACCCACTCCCTGATGTTGTACATCCTGAGGAAGACGTCGTCATCGAGGAGCTGGACGGCCCTATCGGGGGAGAATCCACGCCCTATGGCGGATATCACGTCTGGGACCTTCATCCTCCTGATCGGGTCCGGTTCCCCCGACCAGGAGATGGATACGTCGCCCGTCTGGGAGTCTATGGTCAGGGTCCCGTCGCAGGCCTTCTCGATCATCTTCCGGGTCCTCCCCGACTTGCCGATGAGCACGGCTATCCTATTCTTGGGTACCCTGCTGAGGTGCTCCATGGTGTTTATGCGAGTGTAGCTGCCGCTTTAATCCACGCTAGTCGGCTAGGACAGGTCCGGCACCGGTCCGTCCAGCACCCTCACCAGGCTCTCCGCCACTTGGGCCTCGTGACCCTTACGGCCTGCCCATTCAGTCAGCCTAGTCACGTCCCTGACCAGGAACTCCCTCGCGCTGGGGTGCCTGGTGGTCACTGCTTGCCCGGCGTCGATGACCCACGGCACGCCCTGCCTCCACAGGATGTTGTACTCGCTGAAGTCGGCGTGCACGAGGTCGCATGTCTGCCAGATCACTGCGACGATCTCGAGCAGTTCCTCGAACACCTCGGACGGGTCCTCCACATCTATGTCCTTCAGACGGGGGCTCGGCGCCTCCTCGTCTCCGATGAACTCCATGACGAGGACGTTCTTGAGGTTGAAGAGGGGCTCTGGGACACGGAGGCCGCTCTTCCTCATCCTCTTCAGGTTCCTGAACTCCTTGCGCACCCAGATGTTGACCAGCTCCCTGTGGCGCCTTGACAGCCCGGAGAAGCGGGGGTCACCGTCGATGTACTTGGCCAGCCCCTTGAACACCGCGTTGGTCGTGTGGAAAATCTTCACTGCCATCGGGCCGCTCGCGGAGGTCGCACGGAAGACGTGGGCCTCCTTCCCCCTCGCGATGGGGTAGTCGATCGTCGCTATCTCTCCCTGCTCCATTAGCTTGTGCAGTGCTAGCAGGGTGGAGCGATCGAAGACCTGGTCGAAGACCCGTCGGTCCACCCATTCGTACCTCCCGCTCCCCATGACGCCCTGCAGGGCGTCCTCTATGTCGTCGAACATCCGCTTGTACTTGGGCTCAGAGATCCACTCGTGCTTCCTCTCGGACCTCATCATCATGTCCGGGTCTAGCTCCTCCCAATCCTCGTCCGAGGGCATGTTCTCACCCGAAGAAAGAGTCGATGTCGTCATCGTCTACGGCTGGCTCTGGTGGTGCCTCTTTCTCCCCCTCATCGGACTGCTCCTCGATGTCGGAAACCTCCGTCTCATCGGCTTCCCGCGGCTGCTCCGGCTCCCGGGCTTCCTGCGACTCCTCGGTGGACATCCCGAAGAGGTCGACTATCTCCGGCAGGACCCCCTTCCTTGACAGGTAGAGGGACTGGGTCTTGGTGTAGCGCATGCATACGTTGGCCTTCTCGTCCTGGAACTCCCATGGCTGGATTACGATGAGGTCCCCCTCCCTGACCCACTGGCGGCGTCGCATCTTTCCGGGGATCCTGGCTAGGCGGGACTCCCCGTCCTCGCAGATGGAGCGGACCCTGCGCCCCCCGAGTATGTTGTCGGCGATGGCGAACATCTCGTTCACCTTCCGTTTCGGCAGCGGCACGCGAATCCTGTCTCCGCTGGATTCCATCTGCGCTAGCAGCTCAGTGTCCACCGACTCCTCTCTACGGGCCATCGTGCCCTCGGTCATGGGGCACCTATGTGAAGTTGAGCCTGCTATCACGATAGGAGCGCTGCTGCGGCGTCCTCAGCGAGCCCGAGCAGCCATTCGCTAGGGGGTCCGATGCCGAAAGCCACGGACAGGATCGCCATGGAGACGATCAGGGCACGGACCATCGGGCTGCATGGGGATTCCTCACCGCCCTCGCTCGGCTCGAAGAACATCACCATCCCCATCCTGAGGTAGTAGAACATGGAGAGGGCGCTGTTGAGCACTACGGCCACTGCCAGCCAGAAGACCGGGTTGACGCTGGTGGCCCACGAGAGGATGGTCGATGCTCCCCCTGTACCGGCTGACACGGTCAATATCCCGTTGATCATCAGCAGCTTGGAGAGGAAGCCGGAGAAAGGAGGCACCCCTGCGAGAGACAGCATGAACACGAACATGGATGCCGCTAGGAGCGGGTCCCTGCTGGCGAGGCCGTTCAGTCCCGAGACCCTGTGGCTGGAGCCCTCCCTCTCTATGGATGAGAGCACCATGAACGGGCCCATCTTGAACAGAACCAGGACACATAGGTGGAAGATCACGGCCATCACGATCAGCTCCTGCGCGGAGGGGTCTGCGATGCCG
>CAXEIX010000024.1:0-9888 GCA_963996605.1 uncultured Candidatus Poseidoniales archaeon
CGTACAGAGTCTCGTAGATCCCCATGGGTGGGCAGTTGTCCGAGAGGAAGGACTCTACCACTGGCCCCTGTTCTCCCATGCCCATCGCAAGGCGTGTCGCAAATTAGTTTGACCATCCAGAACCGAAAATCTATCCTTCCGAAAAAACCGTTAATACGACCATTCTTCTTCGGAGGCTATGAACGAACAGTATGCACCGAACAAATCTCTTACAGTGGCACTAGCACTCATCTTCATTGGAATGTCATTATCCATGGGATTCCAACCAGAAATAAGACCAACTCTTGACGATGAGACCAGGTCCATGGACACTCACGGGAATCTGAACTTCCCAGGTTCGACTGTCGGTTCAATCTACTCCCTTACCGCCCTTGGAGCTTCATACGAGTATACTTGCGTGGTTTTGGACAACAATCAGATGAAGTGCTGGGGTAGCAACTATGGCGGATTCTTGGGTAACTCAGAGGGAGGATGGACTTCCGAAAACGAATACTCACCAGTATCGGTAAATGACGTCGACTCGACCTCCTGCTGCCTCTCGGATATAATCGAGACGAGCCCAGACGGCCGCCACACAGGAGCTCTAACATCTACAGGAGATATCTATGCGTGGGGAGAGGACTACTCTGGACAAATCGGACATGGCCACATTAGTTGCGGCAATGTCTGCGAAGCGCCTCACGGCCCCTCTGTGATGCCAGGAAGCAGGACCTTTGTGTCCGTAGCTACCGGTATCTGGCACACCTGTGGAATAACCGAGCCCGATATGGCGGTGTGGTGCTGGGGGTTCAACTCCGATGGGCAGCTTGGAACCGGCGATAACGATGACAGGAACGCCCCGACTCAGATAGAACTCCCACAAGGACGACATGCGGTTTCAATCAATACCGGATATGCGACTTCTTGCGCAATCCTAGACAACGGCTCCGGGATGTGCTGGGGGAAGAACGACTTGGGGCACCTCGGTGATGGGACCTACAACGATCGGAACGAACCCACTCCAATCTCGATACTGCCAGACAACAGGTCACTGATAGCCATGGATCTTGGTGCTGGACACGCCTGCGGTATACTAGACGACGGAATGGTGAACTGTTGGGGAAACAGCACGTTCTGCAATGGGGAGGACTGGACAGGATGCGCCAATACAACCTCAGGAGGTAGATTGGGTGATGGTACGGAAAACAGCTCGAATTACCCCCGGACCGTCGCCCTTCCTGCAGGTCGGACTGCGATATCCATAGACGCGGGGGCCGATCACACCTGTGCCATACTAGACGACAGTAGCGCCGTCTGCTGGGGACTTAACGAACAAGGCCAGCTAGGTGACGGCACCACCACCAACAGCACGACTCCAGTGAACGTCTCTATGCCCCCCGGACTCGGAGTAGCCGAGATCTCAGCGGGTGGCAAACATACATGCGCAGTGGCAACCAACGCATCCGTTTACTGCTGGGGATACCACGGAGACGGCTCCCTAGGAATAGGCGAAGACGTCGATAGCGATGTCCCATCTTATGTTGACTTGGGCACCGGGAGGCACGCACTGATGAGTGAGCGGGACAATGACGATGACGGGATAGTCAACCTCTTCGACCCCTACCCAGAAGGATGCCCGATCGGCTATCACGCAACTGGGGGGACGTGCTTGGAGGCGGATCCAGGGTACTATGCAGATGGTATCCATCCCTACGAGCAATTCCCATGCGATCCTGGGACATTCCAACCAAGCCCAGGACAGTCGTATTGCATAGACGCCAGTCCAGGAAATTTCGCAGGCGATGCCGCCTCTGTGGAAGAGAGCCCCTGTGAGGAGGGCAGCTATCAGCCGGATTCCGGGCAGACATCATGCATCCTCGCGGACCCCGGGAACTACGTCTCAGAAGAAGGCTCAATTCGCCAGATTCAATGCTCTTCGGGAACCTATCAGGATTCATCAGGAGGCTCAACATGCATGGATGCAAGCCCCGGTTATTTCGTGACCTCCTTCGCGGCTGTGGAGCAGACCCCATGTCCACCTGGATCATACCAGATGCTGACAGCAGCAACATCCTGCTTCCAAGCTGGACCCGGATTCCACGTCCCAACAGAGGGTTCGGACTCTCAGCAGCAATGCAATCCTGGGACATATTCCGCCCAACAGGGTCAGGCGAACTGCACGGAGGCATCGCCCGGCTTCTTCGTCGACGGTTTGCAAAAGACCTCGCAGTCGCCGTGCCAACCGGGTGAGTTCCAACCTTCTCCCGCCCAGGAATCCTGCATGGATACGGACCCCGGGCACTACTCGGACTCGGAGGGCTCTGCCGAACAGAAACCCTGCGAATCCGGGAGCTACCAGCCAGATTCAGGACAGAACTCATGCATACTCTCTGATCCCGGCAACTACTCGGTTGCTGGGGCAACGTCACAATCCCAATGTGAGAACGGGACCTACTCCTCGGAGTCAGGCCAGCCATCCTGCACTCCCGCCGAACCCGGATACTTCGTCGATTTGGACGGTGCCATCGGTGCCACGCCCTGCCCACCAGGCGAGTTCCAATCTGAAGCAGGATCCTCGGGATGCGAGTCTCCGCCACCCGGCCAAGTGGCTAGCCCGGACGGCTCGTCAACCTCGGCCTGTCCCCCAGGGAAGTACCAGCCTGGAGGACAATCGAACTGTATGGAGGCATCCCCTGGGAATTATGTGAACCAGTCCGGAGCATCCTCGCAGACCGCATGCGAAGTTGGGACATTCCAAACGCAAGCCGGACAGGCATCATGTGATCTCGCAACCCCTGGTAACTTCGTAGACTCACCCGGCTCAACCAGCCAGACTCCATGCTCTAAGGGGGAGTTCCAGTCATACGGAGGGCAGGACTCCTGCCTTTCGGCCATGCCTGGAAACTACGTTCCAGAGGAAGGGGCCGTTTCCCAGACCACCTGTAAGGCGGGTAGTTACCAGCCAGACGAGGGTGCGGAGAGTTGTATTCCCGCGGACCCAGGAAGCTACGTCTCTTCTTCAGCCGCGATTTCGCAGAATCCATGCCAACCAGGTACATACCAATCTACGGAGGGCAGAGTCGGCTGCCTCCCTGCTAATCCCGGCAACTTCGTATCAGAGACCGGCGCAACCGAACAATCAGCGTGCCCATCCGGGACCGAGCAGGAACTGAGCGGGCAGACGGGATGTATCGACATTGAGAGGCCGATTTGGATGTCCATCCTGATGTTCGGAGTACCTGCAGTAGTCCTCGGGACCATGGCCATTCTCTACTTCTCAAATAAGAAGAAATCCGAGGGTGACGACAACAGAAAGTCGTACATGTACTCAGAGGACTTGATCTCGAAGTAGCACTGACCGAAGACGTACCAGTTATGTGAAATGCCCCCGCAGCGCATTACATGAGGGACTATCCCGGGGACAGAGTAGATCTGCGGAGCGACACAGTTACCCAGCCAACCCCCCCAATGAGGGAGGTCATGGCAAAAGCCGCAGTCGGGGACGATGTTTGGGGCGACGATCCCACTGTTATAGAACTCCAAAACATGGTTGCTGGAATGCTGGGAAAAGAGGCAGCCATCTTCGTCCCATCTGGCACCATGTCGAATAACATTGCAATAAAATCGCAAACGAATCACGGCGATGAGATAGTCACACACCGCAATAGCCACATCTACCTGTGGGAATCAGGTGCATATGCCTCTCTGGCTGGGTGCTCAATTTCACTGGTTGACGGAGACTGGGGGCAGATGGCCCCCCACGGTGTACAGGATGCGATCAGGAAGACAGCCGGGAGCAACTACCACTTTCCGGATTGTAAGCTGGTATGCGTAGAGAACACCGCCAATGTGGGAGGGGGGTCGATTTACGAGCAGGAAACACTCGATGAGATATGCAAAGTCGCCCATGACAACGACTGTCGAACACACTTGGACGGGGCACGCCTGTTCAATGCGGTGATTGGCAGTGGGGTCGATCCCGCAAGGATGGTCCGAGGCTTTGACACGATATCCATTTGCCTATCAAAGGGCCTAGGGGCCCCGGTGGGATCCGTTCTTGTCGGGGACCTAGAAACCATTTCCAAGTCTCGCTGGTGGAGGAAGACTTTCGGTGGCGGTATGAGACAGTCAGGGATTCTAGCTGCTGCAGGGATTTATGCCTTAGAGAATAACATAGAACGACTCTCAGAGGATCATATCCGGGCATCCAGGCTCGCAGAAGCCATCAGCAAAATGCACTCGTTTTCGGTTGAATTGGAGGCGGTCCACTCAAACATGGTCTACGTGCAATGCAATGAAGACAGTGCGAAGGAGGTGACGAGCAGGCTCGCTAGCCGAGGAGTGGATGTGAGCGAGGAAACAGACTCCATAGTGAGGGCTGTGGCACATCTTCACATAACTGACGAGGACATAGACAGGGCCATAGAGGCCTTCGAACAATCACAATAACCCGTAACCGTTCAATAACTCCTCCACCTCGAGACTAACATGAGGCGACTATCCGCACTAGTCCTGATAGCACTCATCGTAATGCCAATCCAAGCCTCTGCTGCAACCGATAGCCTCTGGGACAATGCCAGGATTGTGGACGAGGCAGGGACTCAATCGGGGACCATCGGGGGGTTATCCATCGAAATGTCAAATACCACTTTCGCAGAATCCACTTCTGACATTCTCGATTTGCCCAGCATAGTCGAGGTCTACACAGCGACTTGGTGTTCCAACTGCGTCAAGACCGAACAGGCCCTTGACGCTGCTATCGTAGACCTTGAAGTTACCAGGATACACTATCACAGACACCTCTATGAGACTCTGGACCCATTTGGAAGCAATTCGACCGATTCTCGATGGGTCGAAACCTATGGTGCGGGGTCTCTTCTTTCCACAGAGAGGTCAATGATGGCGTCCGATGGGGGCGTAATAAAAATCCCAGGAACAGAAAGATCCGCCCCAAGCAAGGTCTTCGATGGAGAGAGGATGTACACCGGCATCAGCACCAAGTCGAACAGCCTGCTTACCGACTATTCAACCGCACTGACATTGGGCTCTAGCCACCCCTTCGCTACTAATGGATCAATTTCACTAGAAGTGTCCACCTCTGTAACTGAGCCAGTAAACAACCAGTCTGAGAATCATTCCGGGGAGATTGTAGACTACTCTTTCCAGTGGGATATCAGACTCTGGTCCGAGATAGATTTTCCATGGGAAGTAAACAGTTGGCTCATGTTCGTGGAGCATAGTGCATACTACCCGGAGGGAAGCAACGGCAAGGTGAACTACAGCCATGTCCTCCACGAAGCAGTAAACATCGGCAATAGCCACGCTGGCTCAATCGCCATTGTACCTCCTGAACCATGGGATGGCGATGATATGTCCGTAGTCATGGTCGTCGACTGGGAATCCCATGGAGGATCCAAAAGCGAGAATTCACTTCCAGCCCCGGGAGTCGCTACTCTCCTGTGCATGCTAGCCGCTTTGGTACCCAGACGCGACAGGGATTCCAAGCCATTGCATTGAGTGCCAACAGTTGGGTTGAATAACCACCCCCGACCATGGGTAATGCTCGGAGATGTCATGTTGGCGACAAGGGAACATTGTGTGACCAGCGAGAGGGTCCCAAGAGGACCAATGCCAGAATGGCTCAAGGATCAGATCAGACTCCAGTCTTTGGGAGTCAAAAGCACAGACCCTGATATCCATGGGAGAATCCTAGTGATATATCCAACAGAGAAATCCAGAATGCAACTACTCTCTTCAATAGGCCTCCGAGGGGCCGTTGATCGTACTCTGCATCACACAATCAAGTCTCTCATTTCATCCCTAGTCGCGGACCTCAGGATGCCCCGAGTCCTGTCCAATGACGGCCCGCTATTATCCGTTATTCACAGCGAATGCAGGAAGGAAGCAGCAAGACTAGGCTTCCCACTCATCAACCCACTACCGGACATGAGGTGGGGGAAAGGGAAGACCGAGGCTCTGGCCGAACTCTTCTACCAGCTATCTAGGGAAATGGCAGTTAGTAGGTGGCAAGGTCCAGGGATGGCGACTTTCAGCAGAGTAATCGAACGCCTAGAGAAGAAGCTCCGATTCACCCACCAGGATATGGCCGTAGGTCGAATCATCGACTCATTAGAGAGCGGCACCACTCCCTTCACGGTCTCCGATATTGATGGCATAATCATGCTTGATCACTCGCCTACCCTATGCCGATCCCACACCGAGATGCTCCTATCCCTGTCAAAGCACAGCCCAATCCACCAACTCGCTCATCCTGGAAATTTCCGACTCGGACATCACGGCAGCCTCCTCGTAGATGAGCACCCTGTCAAGGATCCGAATGACCTCCCGAACTGGGTCCCCAGTGGCAGGACCACTGTAAAGACAGATCCTTCGGCAGTCACAAGGATCCTTCTAAGGAGGGAGGCTCACTCTTTCGACATCACGACACGACTGGTCTCAGAGAGGCTCGCTAGGGGTGACTCGGAGATCATCATCATCGATCCGGCCATCGAGAAAAATAGACACAGGTGGGAGCAGTACCTCGGGGTAATCGGAATTTGCCTAGAGAGGAGGAGAGAGCCACCATCGTCCCACCCCATTGGGCACTGGATATTGCGACTCGCAAGCCTTGCTCATGGCCCTGATGCATTCTCGCTAGAGAACCTGAGGGCCCTTTCCCTGCAGAGTTCCATCATCCCGTTTGAGATTACTTCCGAGCACCCAACAGATTCCGAGATTTCCCCTTCCGCCGACTCCGAGCTACTCACAAAACTAGCGAGGAATGAACACGTCCTCGGAGGTCCAGGAGCCCTACTCAAGTGGATCGAGACTCTCTCGCGACCACCTTCCGACGAGAGGGATGGGCCATCAAAGGAAGCGGCACAATGGTGGCTTCTCTGCTTGGCCAATTCCCTATTCCCGATCCTACGGGGCCCGGATAGGGAACTGGTACGGGACCTCGGGCAGCCGATTGGGTGCTACACAGGCTCCGTGCTACCCCTGCCGGAAGTCTCCCCGGACGGAGACCAATGGCTGAATAACACCCTGTCCCTAATCGACCTCGATTCTGAGATGCAGATCTACCGGGGGCAGGGACTCTCCCCAGCGGCAGCAGTCCATGCACTGGTTAGCGATCGGGAGGTCCTGAGGGAGATGCAGCGAAGATCAGGACAGAGAGGCCCAACCCTTGGGTCCGATTGGGTGGACGAACTAGCCTCACTAGCCGAGCAATCGTCTGCAGTCCCAGGTGGCCCGAACTTCTCCGGGAACGTCTCAGTGCTAAGTCCGAGCGAGGCTCTTGGATGCACCTCCGATCTGATTGTCATGGCGAACCTTTCCAGCTCCTCATGGGACCTAAGGGTCCCAAAGACTCCCTTCCTAGGTGAGGAGGAACGCCATTCCCTAGGCATCCTCAGGCCCGATGCCCCGATCAGGGACGCCAGGCACAGCCTGCAGCACATCCTGCATTCCTCGCCAGAAGTGATAATCCTAGATCCGAGCATGGATGAAACGGCCCCACCATCCGCACCAATCAGGGAATGGGCCAGCGACTCCGATGTCGAGGGAATCGAGGAGGGGGATTACCAGTTCTCCATTGCATTCGTCTCCCCGAGGGACGCCAGGCAGGACGACGGCTTGCGAATCAGGGAGTCACGAGGCCCATCCAAGCCCCCAATCAACCCTAGCGCGATCTCGATTCCAATCGACACACACGTCCAGAGGGACCGCGAAAGAAGGCAGCCCTCAATCGCCGAGGAGGATGGGTATCTGCCGGAAGATTCCGGAGAGCACATATTCTCCCTCGAGGGACTAAAATTCCATGGAAGGAGCCCTCCCGGGGTCGAAAACCCCCGAACAAACCGGAGGTGGCCAGTCGTGGGGGGCCTATCAGGGGGCAAACCATCCCTCTCGATAGACCCGAGACCGCTAAACCCCTCCCCAACCGGATCATCAGTGACCGACTCCAGACACGGACACTCAGAGGGGATGTCACTGGATGTCCCCATCTGGTCGCCAACCAGACTCCAGACTTGGCTGAGGTGCCCTAGGAGTGGGTGGCTCTCGAGGGAACTGGATGCAGGCACGGAAGAACTGCAAGGCGAGGACATCGACAACAGGACCTATGGGGAATTGCTTCACAATGTCCATCACGACATCATCGCAAAAATCCTGGATTTCCCAACTAGCGAGGAACGAACCTTCGACGGTGAATCTGGGTATTCGAGCGTCGGGAAATCAGGCTTGAATCCGAACGAGATGATGAAGATAGCACTGGAGTCTCTAGATTCGAGGGCCCCTTGGCTGGAGAGATCAGACGCAGTCTCCACACAGCGCCTGAGGTCCTTGACCGGGATGTCAAGACAGGAGTGGAGCAACTGGCTCGCCGACCCTAACCCGACACCCCCTACCGGCAGGGTGGGCAGCATCGTCTCAGCAGAACTACAGATTGCCGACTCTGCCCCCATATCCATAGAGTGGATGATTGGGAAAGAAGGCTCAAACAACGTAGTCATCTCGCTCCCAAAGGAACTCTCCGGGCACGGTTATACCGAGCCCATCAAGGTCAGGGGGTGGGTAGATCGAGTAGACCTACTGCCCCTCGACCAGGATTCCGGGAAGTGGGTCGACAATGACGGGGACGACAGCGTCGCACCAATCAGAGTCCATGGGACGGGGTGGAGGCCGAAGAGAATAATCGCCATCAGGGACATCAAGACCTCGGAGTCACCCATTCATAGGAATCGGCACTACAAGGGCCTACTCGAAGAACTGCAATTGGCGGTCTATGCCCGTGCATGGGAGGAAGCCCACCCGGGTGACCTAGTCCTTGCAGCGGGCATATCCGTGTTCGGACACAACTCAGACCACCTCCTGGAGGTATCAACCCAATACTCGGAGTCGCACAAGGGACTCAACATCGGGACAAGGTCATCAATCACAAGCACAACACACAGATTCCCCGACGAGGACGAGAAAACCCAAAGCGATCACTTCAGATCATGGATGGCTCAGAGACTCTCAGTAGCCCTGAAGGTAGCCTCGAACGCAAACTCGGGAAAGGTCCACCCAACGCCATCACCAGGGGTCTGTGGATACTGCCCTGTTAGAGAAACATGCAACGTCAGGATGGAGGGGTCATTCTGATTCGGCTAAACACGGCCCAGCGCCTGGCCCTTAACCTCGACTCGCACGTCGTCATCGACGCAGGCGCCGGCACCGGCAAGACGAGCACAATCGTCGACCGCGTCATAGAGCACTACCTCGCCACGGATCAACGGGCGACTAGGCTCCTTCCCAATCCAGCAAGGCCTTCCAGCACAGGAGGGGGAGTGGTCACAGCACCCGCATCGGAGAGGATCAACCTCGAAGAATGGGGGGGCCTGCTCCCAGGCGAAGTCGTCCTCCTCACCTTCACAAACAGGGCCGCAGACGAGATGAAAGATCGCCTCCGCAGCGCAATCTCCAGGATCAGGCCCGGCCCGTTGGGAGATGACGGAAATCACAGGTTCGATCCGAGGGTCAAGAGCCAAGGATTCGTCGAGCAGTTACTCACCCTCCTGGAAGACGCACCGATCGGAACGATAGACTCCTTCCTATCCCAGTTGGTTTTTCCATACCGTGGAAAGCTCGGAGACGCACTGAGCCGGGAGAACGTGTCGGATGCATCAAGGGCGATACTGATCGAGACCGCGCTCAGGACAATCTGGAGACTCGCTAGCGAGAGGAATCGAATCGGAGAGGCGGTAGATGCCGGAATACCGGCCCACATCGCTTCGGAGGTGCTCTCTGCCAGGGACCGGGTCGCTCGTCACTACTCCGGAAGGACATCAGCAGCCAGAGTCCTAAGAACACTAGTGGGAAAAGCCGTCTTCGTAGAGGAATCCTCTCGTAAGATAATGGACGAAACGG
>CAXEIX010000025.1:0-9883 GCA_963996605.1 uncultured Candidatus Poseidoniales archaeon
CCAGTCTCTGGCATACAGGCCTGTATGCTGCTGGAAGGAGTGCCAACACTGGAATGCATGGTGAATACCCGCTGCCCGGAAACATCCTACTGGACGACTTAGTATCTGGAAAAGCGGCAGGAGTCCACGCCGCTACATGGGCCCCAGCAAATCACTTCGGGGGTTCGGACCAAATAGACCAGGCTGTACAGGACGTATCAAACATAATCACCTCAATTAGGGAAGGAGAAGGAATGACAGTAGCTAACTTCGCCTCCAAACTATCTTCTGCAATCTCGACAGGATCGTCCTCTAAGGAGGCAGCACTAGCTGAAATCAACAACATCAAGGATTCTGGAATCCGACTCACTGATACTTCGAAAGTCATGAATACCGAGATGGTTGAGGCCCTCAGATTGCACGGATTGGCCTCGGTAGCGGAATCCATCGTCATCTCTGGGTGATTAGTTGGGTGGCGACAAAAGCATATTCTCAATGATTATCACTGGAGAGATACCCTGTCACAAGGTATACGAGGACGATTTGGTTTTCGCCTTTCTAGATATCAACCCATTCAGTCCAGGTCATACCCTAGTAGTTCCGAAGGAAGAGACTAGGACGCTTGACAAGTTGAGTGATGAGTCATCAGAGGCATTGGGGAGAGTACTCCCTAGGATCTCAAGAGCGATATTGAGAGCCACTGGGGCGGAAGAATTCAACATCATTCAGAACAACGGACCAAATGCATTCCAGAGCGTTTTCCATGTGCATTTCCACATCATCCCCAAAATGGACGATGGCAGGGGCCTAACATTCCCCTTCAAGTCTTCACCTTTGGACCACGAGGAAGCAGAAAGATTAGCTACTTCTATCAGAGAATTAGTGGATTGAATCACTCTCAATAATCAAGACCTCAAACCTACTCGGAATCTCGTGTCGGATATGCAGGGCGCGCCCAATATCGAACCAGAACTGTCCAGTGCAGCAATGAAACTCAGAACAAAAAAACTCGACCGCCTCCCTTGGGACCATACGGGAAGGCACCCTGGAAACCCATTCTTCTGGAGGATTATTCTCCTGATGATTGGTATTGGCTTGAGGTACATCTTCAGGAGTAGTCACTACGACGAGTTTCCTGAATTTGAGGGTGGCAGAGTTCTGTCGGCAATCCATCTGAACGGCTTGGTTGACCCCTCGACAATGGTACATTCCCAGGATCGCAGAGTCATCTCAATGGGCAGACATGACTTGATGACAATGCCACTGATAGGCTGGTTCTCAAGGAGGATGGGCTCTCAGCCTGTGATCAGGAAGTCAGAGATAGATAACGGAGTCTCGGATGAGGAGTATGCGAGAAAAATCAATGATAGGACGCTTTTGACAATGACGAATTGCATCGCGTCAGGGCACAATGCCCTAGTAATGCCGGAGGGCAAGTCCCATCAGGACTCCAGACTCCACAGGTTCAAGACTGGACCTATGAGATTCGCGTTAAACGCAGCCTCCATCGCACAACACAGAGGCCTTCCCACCCCAGCTCTACAGCCCATAGGACTTCACTTCAGATGTCACTATTGGTTCAGGACAGATGCTTTTGTTGAGTTCCAGGAACCCATCCCGGTCGATGCCCCAGAAGTTCTCGGCGCAGCAGAGCGCCTGTCATCGGGAGAATGGGTCGAACCCTCATCAGAACAGGTACACGAACTACGTGACAGGCTATTCTCCTCGATTTCTGAGGTCACTCCAGACGCTCCGGATTGGGAAACATACCGTGCTTGGCACCTGATTGGCCACATCAAAGCGAATCTGGCCAACAAACCACTCGAGTCATTCAAGGAAGAAGTCCTAGCAGCAAGGGCCGTTCGAGACTCGCTTGCAGATAGGGAACCACCTGAGGGCTTGCTGGACCCTTCCATAGAGGCTGCAAAGATACTACACGACCACGGTCTGGACGGTCGCTCGATCGAAGGGACGAGTCTGAAGGCCAGCAGAATGTGGGTCCGGGGATTAGCGGGGATTCTTCTGATGGTCCTCTCAGCCCCAGTCACGATCCCGTCAACTGGTGTTCAGGCATTCTTCGCATGGTACATGGGAGATAGGACAGACGAGGGAATAGATGCCAGGACCACTTACCACTTCCTAGCTGGGATGTTCTCGCCAGTAATTTTCTGGATTCCCATTGCAATTGCAACTTCCATGGTTCTAATATCCCCAACTGTGGATTCATTTCCAATCAACCTAGTAATAGCAGCGTCCATAGTCATCCTCATCCATGGTTCAAACTTAGTCTTCCTGCTTGGTTATGATTGCTGGATCGATTTCTCCAACTCTGCCAAAAGCGCAAGACTGGCGTCATCTGAACAAGGAAATAGGCTCATCCGACTGATCGACGATGTGAGCACCAATCTCAACTTGCTCTAAATAGGACCGCTTCTTGCAACATTCGTGAACCACAGCGAGGCGGCCGACTCAATCCGGTCATGGTTGGAAGGAGAGAGGCTAGAAGCCAGAGAGGTCAAAGATCCTCAAGCGATAATCCACCTCCACGTTCGATACCCCCCCACAAAACAGGGCCATCTTTTCAATATCGTAATCCCAAAGAATAGGAATCTGGTATTGGTCTATTCTATCACAAGAGTAGACGAAGGACAGCAGGAATCAATGCGAGAAATGGCAAAAGAGGTCTCAGAGGATTGGGAGGAATGGCTCCATGAAACCAGAATCAGAATGACTTCTTCAGATCTTGATTGGGTTCTCCATGTTGGTAAAAGCAAAGATGGAGTGGCCGGGCCTCTGCAGGCATTCAACCTTTCAAGGCCAGTTTGGCTAGACGGACTTACACAGAATGAGTTCATGCAAAGCATGAGAAAAGTCTGGTTGACGAAACTCTCATTGATCCACCAAATCAAGTATGGGTTCGGAAACGGAAAGGGTAAGCCAGGGCCAGTTGACGATTGGGAAGGGAAGAAATCCGGTCGAGCATCGAGACAGTCCCAAACTAGGCAATCTGAGATCGATACAGACGAGACTGGCGGCTTTGGAAAGGACTTCGATCCTCTGGAATGGGCGTAATCCTCGAGACACCCGGGAAGACGTAAAAGTGACCATAAGGGGTTTAGGTTAAGTATTCGAGAAATTCGAAAGAATATGATGCAGTACGTCCGTTCCTTCGAAAAGGAAGGAATTTCGAGCAAGAGGAGTGGCGCGACCATTGTCATGCTGATGCTGCTCAGCCTCCTAGCCTCATTTTCAGCTCCTGCCAGTGCCAGTGACATTGTCGTCACAGATCCAATAGAAGTTGTTCAGAGTGGCGTTCACAACGACAGGATGATGGCCATGGATGCCGATTCAGAAGGAAACGTGCATGTTGTCTGGAGCAGGAATACAAACCACCTGTATTACAAGATGCTAGACCCAAGAGGAGAAACTCTGATCTCTGAGACCCAAATTTCTGACCCGGGAGCACACCGGGCTTGGCATCCAGACGTCACTGTTGACAGTGATGACATGGTTCACGTTGTTTGGACTGATAGGGCAGGGCAGTACAAGATCATGTACACCCTTCTCGACCCATCGCTGGACGATCAGAACGGGGACGCATCACTAGATTCAACCCTGTCCGTAGTACCAAACGACTTCGAAGTAGCAAACAATCCACAGAACCGGGATTGGCCAGCCATTGACGTAGACTCAGAAAACAACCCCCATATTGTATGGGAGGACTCATTCGAGCCGCTGGAACTATACTACCAGCAGTCACAGATCTACTACAAGATGCTGTCAGTAGACCAAGCCGCTAGAGTGGTGATTGTTGAGATTGACAGCACGCTGCTGACTCCTATTCTCGGCCAGAAGGGCCATCCAGACATAGCTGTCGATATCAACGACTTCGTACAGATTGTCTGGGATGATACCAGAGGCGGCCAAGTTGAGATGGTCGTCCCAATAGATACCTCGGGTTCAATGAACGCAGAATGGGCAGACATGTGTGCAGTATTCTACGGAGGAAACTTTGCCAGCGGAGGGTATTTCATAGGTCTGAAACCAATGCTGGTCAGCGCCAACATGAGCGTGTATGAGACACTATATGCGCTGAGTGGCAATTGGCCGGCTGCTGCAACAAGCGGAAACTGTGCAGATGCCTATCAGACAGGGGGCTCAGGAAGCCAAGGTCCCAGAAACACCCCACTAGGTCCGGGAGACTCCTCGGGTGGAATCAGGGAGCTGACAGAGGTCGTCTACAACAATCAGGCTACTAACCTCCCAGCCGATGGAGGTTACTACAGCGAGTTCTGGGGGCCAGCGGCTACTTGGGCATGCCTCTCATACAGAGACATTCAGGGTAGACAAGGACTAGCAGCAAACCCCCCGACCACCCTGGATCATCGTTGGAACGACAATGCCACTCGAGTGGTAATACCGATTTCCGACGAGGGCCCATATGGTGGAACCCCAATGGACAACGACGACACATCGAGCATCAATCAGGCACATGACGCATGTGTTTTGGCCCAGACCAAGCCTTACCCGCTCTGGGCTGGTTCCGATACGGCTGTTGGTAGCTACATGCTGGATATGGCACAGTGCCCTGTGGGTTCGGGACTCAATACCAGAACATGCAACGGTGCAACTACTCGAACCACCACTGCTGAGGGGCAGATGTATCAATTCCCAACCACCGCTGGCTCTTCTTCAGAACTAGAGATCATGGTCGAGGCCATGGTTTACCTAGCTACGAACAACTCACGTGAGATCTACATGTCAATCCTAGATCCTCACTCCCTGCTGGAGAACCCATGGCCTGGCTGGAGCAGAGGGGACCCCGGGACCGAGGCAAATCAGAATGGCTACTACGTCGAAGATCTAGGGCCCTCGGAGGACGAGCAGGGATACGGGCATTTGGTAGTCGTGAATGACACCCAGATTACCAACAACCCAGCATACAGCCTCCATCCCTCCATTGCACTCGATAACTCGGGAAACACGCACCTAGCTTGGCAGGACGGCAGACTGTACCCAGGTTGCGACGGTGCCACAGGGGGAATCGACATTGAGGGAGCCTACGAGATATACTACACCAGGCTCCGATTAAGAGGGGCAGCAGAGTGGGATGGGGTCCCAGAAGGGCTTCCTGCCTATGGAATAAAACAAATTGCTTCGAGTGCAATTTCGACCCCCGAGCAATGCGAGGGAGCGTCCGAGGAATACCCATTTGCACCTAGCTCGGTAGCCCCGCAAATCCTGACAGATTCATTCGATAACGTCCATCTTTCTTGGATCGACTACAGCTTTACAGAGTGGCAGGAGACAATCATGTATGCCCGACTGAACCATACTAACGAAAAGTATCCGCAAGGATTCCCGTTAAACTCAGCAGCATCGGCAATCCTTGATCCATGGGTGGTCAGGGAAGTCACAAATTGGACCTCTGACAAACTTGGCCCAGCGATGTGTCAGCCAGAATGCAATACTGCTGACGGACACCATCTATTCCCAGATTTCAATCTCGACAGAGGCATGCCTCCTGCGTTTGCAAATGATCTCGGTAGCGGTGCGCATATTGGCTGGTCCGACAAGAGATGTGACTGGGAGGGCTCCAATGCAAACAAGTGGACTCTATGCTATGTTCACGTGCTCACAGGTCTGGTCGATCTGTCGCTAGCCTGTGATGACAAAATCAAAACAAATGCAAACATAGAGGGATACCCATACGAATGTCCCACTGACGCTGAGACGTTCTACCATACCATCCAACCCGGCGAACTTACAACCTTCAACATCACAATCGCGAATCCGACTCCTGGGCCGGCCGAGTTGGTTAGGGACACGTTCACAGTAACCATGGAGGGGATTCCAAACAATTGGACAGCCACTCTTTTCTACATGACCAATAATACTCCGATTTTCGACTCTACTCCTGTTTTCCTAGATGGCGGGGCCATCGATCCGCTATATCTGCGAGTCAGAACACCGACAATTTACCAAGCTAAGGACGACGAATTGGCTCAAATAAGCATAATTGCGACTTCTGCGAAGGATCCTGCAATTCGTAACAAACTCACCCTTTTGACTTTGATGGACGTAGTTCATGGAATCGAACTAGATACTAGCCACTACCAAGTAGATGTCGAGCAAGGCAAGTCAGCTGTATTCTCGATTTCAATCAAGAATACTGGAAACGTGTATGACACCTTCGCATTCTACGACCCAGCTACTTTGGAGGGACAGAATGAGTGGGCATTGCCATTCGGATGGGGAATAGACTTCCCGCTCCGTATTTCCCTTGATCCTGGGCAGTCCGTGACTAGAAATCTCAAGGTTAGTGTCCCCGAGACTCAGGACCCGGGAACATTCGCAATCTATCTGAAGGGGTGGTCCACAGGTGAACCGGTCTTATCTGTCGATAGAGGGACGTTTGACGTTCTAGAACTTTGGATAAACGTCTCAATCAGGACGACAGGGAACATTGTCTTCGACATCGGCGATACTAAGTTGTACGTTCTACCCGGAGAATGCGCTAGTTTCCCAATTCAAGTGAACAAATATTTCACTCCTGGGCACATCGTGTTCACAACCCCGGGCGCCCCGATGGAAAGGCCTGCAGATGCTGACATCAACTCCTGGAGATTCGATCATTGGACAGTGGACTTGGACTTCTCTGAGTGGCCAGGTAGCCCATCCTCAGCCGATCAAGACATTTACTGGGCCCAGGTCGGAACCACCTATACCGTCAGTGCAGAGATGTGCTCCCCATTCAATGCAACCGCCGGTATAGGAGAATCAATCACCGTACGAGCGCATCTGGACGGCACTCCAAAGGTACGAGACTCTGTCCTGATTCTGACGAATGTGGTCCAGAGGTACGAACTCGAGTCAAGTGTCCCAGAGACTATCGTCGATCTTTACCCAGGACAATCATATCAGATGAACACAACAATTTCCAATCTGGGGAACGGGCAGGACAGGTACGATATCACCATTGAGTCAATTGTAGATAGCCAAGGTGGGGCACATGTATGGGATATGGACATCCCCAGGATCCTGTTCGAGGAATTAAATAGGGACGAGGCTCAGACGGTCCCAATTTTCATCAATGTCCCCGTGCAGACTCTAGCAGGAGAGTATACAATCACGTTCAACGTACTGAGCGAGGAGCCATTCCCATGCACCGAGGACCCGTGTGAGGGAACTAAGGTCCAAGACCAGATAGTAATTAGAGCCACCATAATAGAATTCCATGATATGCAAATCTCGCTGGACCCAACGGTTGAGAGCAAGATTAAGACAACCGCTCCAAGCAGAATCGTCAGATACACTCTGAACGTATCCAATTTCGGTAATGTCGAGGACCAACCAACGATACACAATCACACCTATGACGATATAACAACTGCTTGGTCCGTAAGGCCAGGCCTTGGTTCCCTGAGTACCTGGGAAATCGATTACGCCCTACTGGAAGGATTCGGTACCGAATTTCCATTGGAGAAGCCATGTGTGGAACTTACCGTGGAAGAAGAGAACCAAATAACCCAACAGTTGTCACAGGGCGAAGGTCCGGATTACTGCTATGTTACTGCTGCTAGCACAGTAACTCTCCCAATGATGCAACCGTACACTACGCTGCAGCTGGTGGTAATCGTCACAGTCGCCCCCGACGCTTCACTGACTGACAGAAACCTAGGGATCAAGGTACTATCTATGCACGGGTCATCAGACCAAGGCGGGGACTTCGATGAGACAGAAGTTTGGACTGACTCCTGTACTATGGATAGCAATTCAGATGGCATCCCAGACAATCTCTCTCCGGATTGCGATACCAACGAACAGATTCTCGAGATGAGACTTAGGGCTCCAGATCTGGTCCTTGAGAGCGTAGTTGCTCCTGTAAAGGAGGCCGCTATTGGGGAAATGCTCTCGATCAACGTTTTCATCACAAACAGGGGGAATGCCCATGCTACCGATGTTAACATAATCCTGTGCAAGGACCAGTCAGAGTCGGATATCAAGAGAAATGGATGCAAAGAAGAGAACATCGTGTACAGGCAGATTGTCAATGCTATCATGCCCATCGGCCAGTCGGATACCGATCTGTCCGACCCAATTACCCTGCTGTACATGGTCGAGCCAGGGAATCACGACATTGTGGTGGTAGTGGACCCGGACAACAACATCGTAGAGACCGATGAGAACAATAATATCGAGAGGATTGGGAACATGAAATCGCCTCTGGGATCACTCGATGTCGGAAGGGAACTAGTCGTCAGATATGCAGTCCCAACAATAATCATCGGAGCAACCTTCTCCCTCTTCGGTGTTGCAGGATACGTGATTTGGGGCAGGAGAGTGGAGGCCCTAGCAAGGTTCTCTGAACTGAGCAGTCTTATCCCCGGATCCGATGACGACGACATCGTCTTCTGAACTACTTGGCCATCCACCAAGGCAGAGGCATCGACTCACTTCCAGCAACAAAGGTTCCCGAACTCGTAGCGAAATCCCTCATCAGACGATCTCTAAGAGTATCCATCATCTTCTCAGCGTGCATCGACTGGATTCGCATTCCCTGTGAGAATGCATCTAGGTCCAAGGGCCGCCGCGGGTGCCTCATCATCGCGTGAGCGAGCTGCCTCTCCTCGTATGACTCGAAACTCTCATCAACACTGGAGGATACTTTGTGCATTACCTGCTGATGTAGCGCGATAATGGAGTCCCTCTGCCTGTCCACGCTCTCCAAAGCCGCATCCAACTCTGACAGAATACCCATTGCGTCTACCAGTGGGATGTTCTTCCTTGTTCCTATCCTCCCAACCACGTTCTCCAGATCGCTTGGAAGGCTTCCCGATAATCGCATACCCTTGGGCATCTTTCTATGCTCTGCCCTAAACAGATCTGGCCCTAAGTCCAATCGAATTGAAAATGACTGATTAACTCGGTAAACCTTCTTCGGAGGCCCCCCTTTGTCTGATTTCTTCATTTCAGAATCTACGAACCCAGCCTCCTCCAGGACTTTCAGATGTTTGACTACCGCCTGTTGGCTTACATCGAGCAATTCAGAGAGTTGAAGCGGGTAGTGGGGCTCTTTGACCAAGTGCCTTAGGATGGACCTCCTTGTTGGATTCTCTAAGATACTGAGGGACTCATCGAATCCTACCACCACTTACCAACTCAAGGTTGGGTAGTCAACATCCTCTAAAAACCCAATCTAGATGCTAATGACGAAAGCTTGCATTCCATTCATCCTTCATCCCACCGCCTCCAAGTTTCATCGCTGGGTTCCTCTTTGGGCGTTTCTGAGGTCTGAATCTCAGTCATTGTGAATGGGTTTGGAGCCACTTCAGAGTCCCCAATAACCGAACCCTCATTCTGGATATCGTCCAAAATCACGCTTCCATTGTCAATTATCACGAATTGGTCCGGCATCTTTCTTTTGTCCGTCCACACCATGATGGCTAGAACCACTCCAACCAGTCCGACCGGAGAACCAATGCAGCACCCTATGTAGAAAAGATACATCCAGATGTTTCCAAGTAATTTGTTTGCAGAGCCCTCGTCATCGACTAGCCAAAGATCACTATCACCGTGGTTCTGGAGTGTATAGTTGCCATCCAGGCTCTCGAAAACCCTCACCGGGGAGTAGACCGTGCTCTCGTCCGAACCCAGTCGGTTAGTATCCCTCAAGCCCGGCCCCCTTCCTTCCACTTCGGAACCCTCCTCGTCCAATAGAGTGAGCTCGGAATCTGGCGTTCCACCATCAGATACCCTCAGAGCGGAAACCATCGCTGATTCCTCGATTATGAAAGTGACCGACTCCCCTGGTCCCAACTTTACGAGATTGTTTGCCTCAGGATCGTATGAATCGAGTAATTCAGGCGACACCTGCCATAGAGAAACTGCCGCTATCAGGAGG
>CAXEIX010000026.1:0-9873 GCA_963996605.1 uncultured Candidatus Poseidoniales archaeon
GAAGAGGTTAGTCCCCCTGAGTCCTTCCTAATTGCTCCGGCAAGATGCACAAACCCCAGAACTTGCCCCTCTTCTATAGTGGCATCCCACCCTAATATATCCCTACCCGAAGATACATCGCCCGGATAGCCCTCAGATGCTAGCACAACTGTTGCTGCATGGACTTTCTTGAATTCGACTTCGACGTCTGCGAGGTTTCCCTGTGCGGCTGAAAGAAGAACGAGTCCCAAATCTGTATTAATCAAAGGGATAGTAACCTGGGCCTCTGGGTCTCCAAGCCTCACATTGAACTCGACTACACTTGGGGCCCCATCTTCATCGATCATCAGGCCGACGTATAGGCAACCACGGTAGGGGATCTTGGAATTTCTTAGATGGTGGTGCATTGGTTCCACTATCTCTTCCCTTGTTCTCGCCAATACGGATGGCGTTGCTATCGGAGCAGGTGCGTATGCCCCCATACCCCCTGTATTTGGCCCTTCGTCATAGTTGCCAACTCGTTTATGATCCTGGCTGGCTGGAAGCATCACATAACCAGACTCGTCCATAATAACAAGGACAGAGGCCTCCTCTCCGGAAAGAAACTCTTCGATGAGTGCGAAACCGTCTGTCTGTATTGCGTCCCTCAATGCTTCTGTTGCCTCCTCTCTGGATGATGTGACGGTTACCCCCTTTCCTCCTGCGAGAACGTCTCTCTTGATGACCCATGGGTGTTCAAACGAATCTAGGATTGTCTCTATTGCGTCAATTTCTTCAATCCTCTCGAATCTTCCCGTTGGGATTCCAAGTGATTGCATGACTGTCTTTGCATGTGTCTTCGAACCCTCCAGTAAGGCACCCTCGGAATGTGGTCCAAAACTAGGGATTGATTCCTGCCTTAGCCTATCAGATAGGCCATTCACTAGGGGCGCCTCTGGACCTACAACAACCAATGAAACTCCCAGATCTTTGGCTAGATTGACGATTCCCTCAATGTCAGAATCCGGCACATTGTGGTTGGTCGCCACCATCGATGTACCCGCATTACCCGGGGTACAGTGTACTGTGAGAACGGAATCGCTCTTAGAAAGGCCAATTGCTAATGCGTGTTCTCTACCGCCGGAACCAACCACCAGTACATCCATTCCTGTCATGTTACGCTCCTCCAACTTCTGTAATATGGATGTGACATGGGGCTTTTACTAATAGGGCACCGACTTTAGTCCCAATCGAAATCCTATGATGTTGAAAGACCTATGAAGAATTGGCGTTGCAAAGAGAAGAATTACCATTCCCATGAGGAGCTCCGAGCTACCTACAATGGACGGACCTAGTAGGAGTTGCCCAAAGACGAAAGCGGAGGCTGCGAATGGGAGGGTGTCAAGCAAAGGGGCCTTTGAACTGACGCTTCCTTCCCTCTTGTGCCCAAGTCTTCTCTTGACGAAGGAACCAGCCGAGTCGCCAACCATGCAACCAAATCCGAGAACACATCCGATTGTGAATGCAGTTGTAGATTCACCTCCGATGTAGAACCATGCATCCGAGATCTCCGAGGAATGCGTACCATATGTCGAGAGTGGGTCAAGGAATGGGGCATAATCCACCGTATTGCCATTCGCAATCGTTTGAGTTAGAACTCCCAAAAGGCCACCTCCGATGGTCCCCCCGATTAGGCCATTCCAGGTCTTCCCGTCCCCCAATACTCGGTTCCCGTCCGACATCACCCTGCCTCCATCAATAGTGAAAACTGGGATCCCTGTCAAATCTGGAATCCATTTGCCGCCCAGCATGGCTGCAGTATTGGAAAGATATCCGGGCAGGTAAAGCCACAGCACAAGAAGCGGGGCGATTAAGGGATCATCCCAAGGAAGTGCGTCCGATGACATAAACGTGGCAGTGAAATTAGGAGGATGAACCTTCGCACTATTTCGGATGTGAATAATGCGTGTGAAGATAGAGCCCAGAGGGGTGATATTCATGTCCCTCTTTCAGTACGGGTTGTCAATGAATAGAAGAAATCCAATTATGTTGTGCATCATGCTGTTTTTTTCGGTTGCCTTCATCCCCGGTAATTCTGTAGCGGAAGATGATGACATCATCATCGAGTCGAATATGACTTGGTCGGACGAAATGACGCTGTCGCAGAATGTCAGGGTGATAAACGGAGGATCGCTATCTTTCGTTAATTCACAAGCGGATATTAGCAATGGAGTAAAAATCTATGTTGATTCAACATCCCTATTGACTCTAGAAAATTCTGGATTAAGTGCAATCGAGCCCCCATCTGGATTAGCAGGATTTGGATATTGTGACGAAGATAACAGATCAGCAGTATTGGCGTCTTCATCTTCCAGCCAGAATGTTAGGATGTACGTTCGGCCGATTCAAGGATTCACCCTAGACGGCGTAGTTGCGCATTTTGGAAACGATACTAAAGACTTGAGCGGCGATGAGGATTTCATTCCGCTCGGAAACGGTCCGATTGATACTTGGGTTGGCTTTACCGGTCCGCTTTGTCATCCGATTTCACTTGGAGAGATCAGCGTGGAGAGGGCTGGCCAAGAGAAGGTCTGGGCTGATGCGGCAGATTTCTCCCATCGAAATATGATGGTGAACGGAGATCCCGGGTTCACGATTGAAATTGAAGGCTCTATGAATTCAGATTCGTCCTCCATCTTCGGTGGCCAGATTTCCTCATCTGGTTTCCTCCAGATAAATGACTCAACCCTTGACAGGGTAGGGCCGATCTTATTGACTAGCGACGATGCAGAAATCCACCTAGGAGGAAATACTGAATTAGCAAATAGCACTGATGATCACGATATCAGGGCAAATGCTCATTCATCGATAAACTGGGGAACTGAGGTTGTGGGTTCTGGAGGCCTGACTGATAAGTGGGAGAGACGTTTGGCCGGGCAGAGACTGGCATTCGATGCCATGTTCGTAACATATGAAATTACAGGAATGCACAGATTCCCAAGTTACTCAAACTTCAGCAACGAACTGGGGGTTTCATTCATCGATGGCGGTAGGGAGAGGGTGATCGAGATAGCCTGGTCCGAGGATAATACCTGGGAGGAAACTCCGATTTGGAGTGAGCAGGCAATTGTCACAATTACTGATTTCAGAACTGCATGGAATCCCGAGGAGTCGGGGATAGGGGACTATGGGGGAGGGCAATTCGGGCTTTCCTGGGATTCGGAAGTAATCGTCGAAAACGGTACGCCGATGATGATTTGGAGTAGCTTGTCGGTGACTGGAGGAAATGGGATTCTGAGCGAAGCCCCCCTCGGCGAATCAGTGAACGTTGATGCTGAAATTCACAATACTGGATCCGCTGCTGCATCGTTGGCAATCAATTGCGAGGACGTCAGTACCAATACAACCGCACAAATCTCGCCCTCATTCCCCAACTCCATCATCGGACCGGGAGAGCAAGTGACGATTTCATTCAGTTGGAGGGTATCGGTTCTGGGTGAAGATTCCCTCTCCTGTAGAATTCTGACACCTACACAACTAGTGGATGAGTTTGCTTTCGGAGGGGGACAAATGTCCAGTCAGAGTGTGAATTGGGTTGCAGCAGAAGATGCTGGGGGAAACTCCCCCCTACCAGCCTTAATCGCGTTAGCAATAGCGGCTTCTGTCGGAGGATTCTTTCTATTCTCGATATACAATGAAAGAGAAGATGACCTAGAAGAGTAAATCAGAGGATTCCCTGTGCCATTGTAGACTCTGCGATCTTCAGGAAGCCGGCTATGTTTGCTCCAGCAACATAATTTCCGGGCATACCGTACTTCTCAGCCGTCTCGAATGCATTCTTGTGGATGTTCACCATGATGCCCTCGAGCTTTTGGTCTACCTCTTCCCTTGTCCAGCTCATTCTGAGGCTATTCTGACTCATCTCCAGACCCGATGTTGCAACACCGCCTGCGTTGCTAGCCTTACCAGGTGCGAAGAGGATCCCGTTCTCAAGGAAAACCTCGACTGCCTCCGGGGTGCATGGCATGTTAGCACCCTCGGCTACCGCAGTTACTCCGCTCTCTACTAGCATCTGTGCCTCAGCACCGTTTATCTCGTTCTGAGTGGCGCAAGGAAGGGCGACGTCGACCTTTGTACTCCAGAGTTCGTTATGATTTGGCTCTGGCTTTGATTCTGTGTACTCCACTCCATCGAAGTTTTCAGCATATTCCTTAATTCTCCCTCTTCTGCTGTTCTTCAGATCCTGCAGCCATGCTAGCTTCTCACGATCTATTCCAGATGCATCGTAGATGTATCCACTACTATCTGACATGGTGACTGGCTTCCCCCCTAGGTCTAGCACCTTCTCACAGGCGAACTGGGCGACGTTTCCAGAGCCGCTGATCGCGACTGTTGCCCCGTCAAACGACTTGCCCTTGGTTGCAAGCATCTCCCTTGCGAAGTAGACCAATCCGTACCCTGTTGCCTCTGGCCTGACTAGGGAACCACCGTATGAGAGGCCCTTCCCTGTGAGAACTCCCGTGAACTCGTTTGCCATCTTCCTGTACATTCCGAATAGATATCCAATCTCCCTTCCTCCTACTCCGATGTCTCCTGCTGGGACATCTAGATCTGCCCCAATATGCCTCCATAGCTCGCTCATGAACGACTGGCAGAATCTCTTTACCTCCGAGTCTGACTTGCCCTTAGGATTGAAGTCGGAACCGCCTTTTCCGCCGCCCATTGGTAAACCGGTTAGGCTGTTCTTGAATATCTGCTCAAATCCCAAGAACTTCAGTATTGATTGATTGACGCTTGGGTGGAATCTGAGACCCCCCTTATATGGGCCAATAGCACTGTTGAACTGCACTCTGATACCACGGTTCACGTGGAGATTCCCCTCATCATCGTACCATGGGACTCTGAACTGAATCACCCTCTCAGGCTCTACCATCCCCTTGACTACGTCGATGTACTCGGGGTTCTCGGATATTACTGGCCCGAGGCTGTCGAGTACTTCTTCGACTGCCTGATGGAACTCTGGCTGGTCTGGATCTCTTGCTTTCACTGTCTCGTAAACTGATTTTATGGCTTTGTCCATTTGGTCACCAACGATTATGTTGTACCCTGATGCGGGCGAGTGCCCCTGATTATGTTCCCCTTTTGAATGTTCCAAGTTAGTCGTCAGGCATGAGACGTTATTCGAATAGTATCTGATTAGCGACTTCGGACACTCTTTTCTCGCTTCCAGGCAAAGTCATGACGTAGACTGCTTCTTGGCTGACTTGTCTCTTTCTCAGTGCTTCCGCCATAGGGGTGACCTCCTTGAGCCATCGGGTCTTGCCATCATCACCAACTACCTTAACATCGACTTGAGCCATCCTAGGCTCAGAAAGTAGGAGTTTTACGCTTGGGACGTCTATTGCGACATATCCGGGTTCCAGGCCCGCGCGGAATGCTATGTCGTCCTCGATCTCCCGCCTAGAACTCAAATCATTGGCTATTGATGCTAGTTTTTCTATTTGCTCGGGAGTCATGTCATCCTTCCTGCGGCTTAGGCAAACTTTGAGCAGGTTCCTGTATTTGAGTCGCGTAATCATGTCCCTTGAGAAACCACCAGCCTTGTCCAGTGCACCCCAAATCTCCGCGTCGACTCTCCTCTGAAGGTCGATAGAGTCGGGCAGATTGTCTCCTG
The DNA here is from genome assembly GCA_963996605.1 of uncultured Candidatus Poseidoniales archaeon. Lineage (GTDB taxonomy): Archaea > Thermoplasmatota > Poseidoniia > Poseidoniales > Thalassarchaeaceae > UBA36. The sequence goes on from CAXEIX010000026.1 coordinate 5,633, forward strand.
CCCTCTCCACGGCACGTGAGAGCATTACCTCCGTAACTCGTGTAACTCTATGGAAGTAAACTGCACTATACATTAGCCCCCTGGCCACCAACATACCTTCTAGTGCGGATAGGCCTCCCTGCTCGACTACAATGTCCCCACCCTGGACCTGTAGGCACTCTATTAGTCGGTTATGATCAACAACTCCATGCTTCACTCCGGTGAAATGGGAGTCCCTCAACAAGTAGTCCAATTGGTCGCAATCTACAGGCCCGTGAACAAGTTGAGCCAATGATTTATCCTCTCCGGAGAAATCCTCCTTCCCCTCAGCCCAACTCAGCAACGACCTCTCCGTGCCTGAGGCATCTGGTCCGGTGATCAATGACGAAACTAGCTTTGGATCTAGGCCATTATCTTCCAAGATGCCAGGAATAGATTTTCTTTCGTCAATTGACTCCCCCTCACCATCTACGATCACATCATATTCCCCTAGGATGATTCCCTTCGTGACCTCCATGTGATCCACTCCCCCTCTATCTGCCAAAATATGCTCCAATGTGTGCGAGTATGGGCCATGGCCCACGTCATGGAGCATAGCAGCTGTCCTTAGGGTGTCCGTGTCAATATCTCCCAGTGAAAGTGAGTCTGCCATCCTACCTGCGATGTGAGAGGCTCCAAGTGAGTGCTCAAACCTAGTATGATGGGCACCTGGGAAAACCAGATGAGCCAAACCAAGTTGCTTGATGTGACTTAGTTTGTTCATCTCAGGGGTGGAAAGGAGATCCTGGACGACTCCCTCCAGTTTGAACTGGCCATGTATTGCATCATTGATGACTTTCACAGTTGCACCATGAGATGCCAGACGCTCATGTGCCTTGAATCGCTCGTTAGAGGCGACAAGTGGAAGTTTTCAAAATATCATTATTGTATTTCATTTGCATTTCAATTGCAATACAATTATATCCTGTACGCGTCTCTCGCAGACTCAGGAGGAACAGAGGGTGCCCGGCAATAGTCCAATGGTCTCGCTAAGGATACCAGAGGACTACCTGCTGGAACTAGACAGACTCGTGGGCTTCGATGGCATGAGGAACAGGTCCGATGTGATTAGGGAGGCAGTTAGGAGAATGCTATCGACACCACTGCCCGGTAAGGGAGGTCGAGTTGAGGTGGACTTGGGTCCCGATTTAACTATCAAACTAAGGGACTACTGCAAGATTGTCGGTGAGCCGGCAGACGTCGTCCTAAGGCAATCAGCCAGGGAGATGATTCGCAAGGAGATGATCGAGGGGGCCACGGTAGTGGAACTAATCAGAAAGCGCATGGATGAGTTGCGCTTCGGGCACGATGATGATTCAAACGCTTAGGAGAGAGAGATATGGGCGAAGCTGGGATGCACACAAAAAACTCGGGGGAGCGGCATGCCCGCTCCCCCAACCACCATTCAAGGGATGCCAGGAGATTCGGCAACGGACTGAGGAACATCAGAGATAGGGCAAAGAAGCTTAGTAACGCAGTTGGTTATGAGCCCAGCGAAGCCCCTCGAGCCCCCAGGAAAGCAGAGCAGAGCTAGAACTCAATACACACACCGTCCCGCACCACGCGTGCGGGGCAACCTGAATCTTCCCAGATGTAATCCCAATTTTCGGGATGCAAACTTATGGACGGTCAATTTCCCAGTTCATCTCCGTGTCTGGTTCAGGGTTGGCAAATAGCAGTCTTTTCTTCGCTCATGAGGCTCCAAGGGAGTCACAAATAGGAATGATATCTGATGGAATTGACGCATTGAAGAATAGGGGTTTCCTACTCGCTGCGGCACCTACTGGCATTGGAAAGACTGCTGCTGCACTAGCATCCGCACTAAATGCTGCAAATCAAAGTGAGAATCCAGAGATTCCTAAAATTATGTTTCTAACTGGGAGGCAATCGCAACACAGAATCGTAGTTGATACAATTCGTGATATCAACAAGAGGCTGCCAAGTGGATTCAGCAGAGTGAAAGTGGTTGACATCATTGGAAGAGAGAGTATGTGCAAATCTGTAGATCGGTCAACGGGAAAGTGCAATTGTGAAATTGGGGTAACTGAATCGGAGAGGAGGTTCCTGAGAGCGGACTTGGAGGAGTACATCCATTCTGAACCGAGGCATGTTGATCAGGTTTTGAAGCGAGTCAGGAAGATAGAAGTATGTGCTTGGGCAACTGCAAGAGAGGCGGCAAAAAACACCAGGGTAATCGTCTGTGACTACAATCACGTTTTCGTGGAGGGCGTCAGAGATTCTTCACTCCCAGTAATGGGAATAGATTTGGAAAACACGATTCTAATCGTCGATGAGGCACATAATCTTCCGGATCGTATTAGGAGTGGCCTGGAGAGAAGGATTACTCAGAAAGTATTCCAAAGAGCATTGTCTGATGTAGAAGAATACAAGGAGAGTACGGAGAAAAGAGAGGAAGACTTGGAGATTCCTGAATCGAATCAACTTAGGGAAGCAAAATCTCTAGAAAGACAAATTCGAGCTCTGAGAGATGATGCAAGTCTAAGGAAATGGTTCGAAGAGAAGATGTCGGAGAACCAACAATCAAAGGGAGATGACGTCAGAGTAGCGACTCAGGAATTCATAGACATTGTTTCTAAGGCTATAGAGGGAGTGCTAGAAGAAGAGCCTGAAGACGATATTTCTCGTCTGAGAGGGATGATTGCAAGATTGTTATCAGTCGTAATCGAAGAAGATGAGGATTTAGAGGAAGATGACCAGAATGAATGTACTAGGCTTGCTGAGATCTTGGAGATTTGTATCAGATATAGGAAAAATTCAGCATTGGCATTGGTCTTCGATGAGCTTTTAGATGAGCCAAGGATAACTAGTCATCTGTTGGATCCTAGTGTTGTTGGGGAGCCTATCTTCGAACAATGCCTAGGTTCGATATTGATGTCTGGAACACTATTCCCTCCAGAAATGTACGCAGATATACTAGGAGTGCCAAGTGTTCGTTCTTCATGCAACGAGTATTCGTCTGATTTCCCCTTGGGCAATAGGCCCGTGCTAATTGCAAGTGATGTGACAAGCAAGTTCACTGAAAGAGAGGGGTGTTTTTCTTCAATAATTAGCCATGTAAAGTCTGTAATTGATAACACGAAAGGAAATGTTGCTATTTTTGCCCCCAGCTATTCTATGCTAGATAGGATTCATGGCGAGTTTGAGAATACTTGGAGTCCAAAGAAAATAATCAGGGAAGAGCAGCGAATGAGTAAATCGGGAGTAGAGAGTTTGATCTCCAAACTCTATGAGCAGAAGCAAATGGGAGGTGCTGCTCTTTTTGGTGTACTGAGTGGAAAGTTATCCGAAGGAATCGACTATTCGGAAAATGTTCTGAATGCTCTTGTTTGTGTTGGTCTACCTTTGCCCCCCCCGAGTGCTAGACAAGATGCCTTGCTAGAGTATTATTCGAAGAAGTATGATAGGAACCGTGCATGGAAGTATGCAAGTCTTCAACCGGCTGTTAACAGCATACTGCAAGCCCTTGGAAGGCCAATCAGGAAGAAGGAGGATAGGGCGATTGTGATCCTCCTGGAGAAGAGGCTCCTAGAAAGAAGAGTCAGCAGTTGTATGCCTGCAATGCAGAAGATGAGGACATCGAAACCCGAGAGGACGGCAGAACGGGTCAAGGCATTTTTCGAGATCTGACCAACAATGGGTTCATCCGAGTCGGGTAACTGGGCATTGCATGGAATGGACTAGGGTCGATGTCCAATCTGATGCGGAGATGGGGGCAATTGGTGGTCTGGCGGATCTTAAAGTGGGCCTTGATACAGATGCAGAGTCCATGCATCGAGTCTTCCTAGATGAGTTGCCCCATCTATCGGAGGTAATTGAGATGCACAACTCCGTAGTTTCTGAAGTAGAGTCTAGAGTCATTGGCGAGTCCATTTCCACCTTGGGTGAGTTTGTCTCCGAGTTCGGGGGAGAGTGGTCGGAATCTGAAATAAGGCTGCCCTTGCAAACAACAGAAAAGAGCGAGATTGCCATTGATACGATGATTGAAAATGATTCCCAGATTGTCCGGATGATCTCTCCAGAGAGGTTTGGCGGATTGGTGAGGAAATTCCGACTACCCGAGGGGAGGAGCGTTGCAGAGGCAATTTGGGAAGGGGAGTTCATTTCAATCAAGTTGGATTGAGTCAATCATCGATCTCGAAATGCAAATCCCTCTCTGGTATGTCTTGAATCTCCTCTATTTCCTGTATGACCGAAGAGAGCGC
>CAXEIX010000027.1:0-9648 GCA_963996605.1 uncultured Candidatus Poseidoniales archaeon
ATCATCGCCTCATCGAGACCATGCCTCCACTGGACGATCAAGAAACTCAGTGCTAATGCCCAGACAATTCCATCCGCACCCCCGGTCCTGAGACCTAGAACGAAACTTGTAACATGCAATCCAGACAGTAGTGCTAGTAAAGCCACAAGAGAAACCGTTGTGAACCCATCAAATTGTGCTAGAATCAGAATTGTCAGCATAGGCAACCAGAGCCCGATGCTCCAGAGATTGAGTAACCCAGAATCTCTAATTGTAGCCGAAATCTCAGTGATTCCCAGGAAGCCAGATGCTAGATTTACCCCAGTTTCTCCCATTCTTGAGTTTACTATAAACAGAAGGATGGATGCCATACCGAGGTAAATTGCCAGAGGAGTAGTTTCGAGTTGAATACCACCATTGAAATCTGATAAATCATTAGCTAGCATGATAGTACGAACAGACTCTTCAATCAACTTCTCAGCAATGATCCACGACCAAGGTAGAAGCACCGTCACTCCAGACAGTGAGGGAGAATTCCTTTTTATCGCCAGAGTAGCAGTTCCAATGTGTAACAAAGAGAGGAATCCCAACAACATGATTCCTCCGTCTCCACGGCCCTCGGGCCCAGTCGGCACAAGAAGGACCAATATTGCCAATATGGCAACCGCACCAATCCAAAGAACCCTATCAGTTACACTATTCTGATCTCTGAGTATTATCACAACTGTGACCGAGGAACCAACCAAGGTGAAGACCTGATAAGCGGATAAGCCGATAGCATCTCTCACAGAATTCCCATATAGCAATATAATTGTCAGAATCGATGCAGTAACAACTAGGGGGACATAGACTCGTTCAGGCTCGACGCCCCTGACGACAAGATAAGACCCTCCAAAGGCTCCTCCAAGGAAAGTAACCATGCCCAATGCATATCCTAAATCGTCTTTATTCGAAGCAACAGCCAGCAGCGCCCCAATCATTCCCAGCGAAATGGAAACCCCCCACAGTCCAGGATTACCTAATCCAATTGTTTCGAAACCCTTCGAGAACCAGTTCTCTTTCTTGGCGAATTTCGTCGCCATGTAGGCATTCATAGCGGTCACCGACATTAACAGAAGGAAAAGAAGCAGGGGCCCATCAATCGGTATAACCTCAAGAGGCCCCACAGAAAAACGAGAAGTTACCGCATGCATTCCAATCCAGAGATTAGATGACGCTATTCCGAGTGAGGCTAGGTTGCCAGAGTCTCTGTTCAGAGCAATACCGTGGAGAACAACTGTCGCAACCAGAATCATACCAGCAACGCCCACTTCACCAAACTCAGTTCCAGCAGTGGAACCAACTGCAAGCAGAACAAGAGTAGATTGTGCTGCGATAGCATCATGATTGTGCCTGTAGGCGACAAAAATATTGACTCCAACTAGGAGTATCAAAACCACTCCGAGAGCTAGGTCATCTCCAATCACCTCCCAGTATCTGAGCTCTATTGCAAGGCCATACAAGACCTTCATTGAAATGATGACCCATGTTACTCCCAGCAATTTCATCCGATCCCTGGGAACCCAAATTTCTCCCAATACAAAGCCTATCGCTGCTAGAGTAATGAGCAAGAAAGTTCCAACAATGGAGTCAAAAGTCCTACCAATTTGAATGCTAATCGCACTGTATAGAACAATCATCGAGACCATGATAACCCAGTTTATCCTCTCTTCCCCCTCTATGGAAATTAGAGAAACCAGATCTCTCTCAGGAGAATTATCGACACTCCCATCTTCTCTGATCTTCCCCGGTGAGTCTTCACTGGATTCAGAGAATGGATCAAAGATGTCCCCGATAGCCTCATCTTTTTTCTCAGGATAAATATCAGAATTTTCTCCAGTAGCCATCTCAGTAGGAACATCGAGGTTATCGATATTGATTCCAGAAGGTAGTTTGAACTCCCTTTCTCGGATGATTTTGTCTGGAGCCTCCTCCCCTGTCATCGCTCCGCAACAGAGCATGTATTGCATAATCACATCCCCTTATGGCTATCATTCGAACGATAATGTCTAGCATGAATTTTCTTCCGAGCCGTAATGCTTGAAGACTTGGTCCCCCTCGGAAGGCGGGGGGAAGTTGGTGCAGAGTTCCTCTCAGGAAAGGGCCGTTGATTTATCCCAATATGGCCTTGAGCCGTCTGGGAAAGTACATTGGAACATAGATTCCGAAGGACTACACACTCAAGCAGTCGAACTCGGAGAGGCAAAACTAACTTCTGATTCTGTACTACTCGCTGTTACAGGAGAGAGGACTGGTCGTTCACCAAATGACCGATTCATTGTGGACGAGGCCGGTATGGCAGAGGATGTTTGGTGGGGCGAGGTCAACAGACCTACTGCACCCGCTGTTTTTGAGAGACTGCTGGTCAAGACCCGCGCACACCTAAACGCTGCAGAGAACCTGTTCGTCAAAGATGCATTCTGTGGCTCGGATCCAGAATTCAAGATGCCAGTCAGACTGGTTACAGAGAAGGCATGGCATGCAGCCTTCATGCACAACATGTTTGTTCGGGCCTCGGAGGATGAGATTGCAGCCCATATCCCAGAATTCACTATACTGCATGCTCCTGAGCTGAAATCCAGTATGAGCGATGGAGTCAACTCCGATGTCTTCGTAATTATTGCTCTAGACAGGGGTCTTGTGATAATCGGTGGAACTCATTATGCAGGGGAAATTAAGAAGGCAATATTCACAATAATGAATCATATTCTTCCTAGCAGGGGACTTCTCCCAATGCATTGTTCGGCCAATACTGATGGAGAAGAATCAGCTCTTTTCTTCGGACTTTCTGGAACAGGAAAGACTACTCTGTCGGCCGATCCCAATCGAGCTCTGATAGGTGATGATGAGCATGGGTGGTCAGACAAGGGCGTCTTCAACTTCGAAGGTGGTTGTTACGCCAAGCTGATTAGACTGTCCGAAGAGGACGAGCCAGCAATTTTCGCTACTACAAAGATGCGTGGTTCAATTCTAGAAAATGTGGTATTGAATGCTGATGGCACTCCGGACTTTGACAACGGCTCTCTCACTCAGAACACAAGAGGATCATACCCCATTGAATTCATTCAGAATCGAACCCCAGATTCTATGGCGGGGAACCCGAAAAACGTGGTCTTCCTAACTTGTGATGCCTTTGGTGTGTTGCCACCCCTTTCCAAACTAAGCCCAGAGCAGGCAGCATACCACTTCATGTCGGGCTACACTGCTAAGGTCGCAGGAACAGAGATGGGAGTAACAGAACCCCAAGCAACGTTCTCAACCTGTTTCGGAGCCCCTTTCATGCCAAGGCATCCAAGCACTTACGCAGATTTACTTTCGGAAAAGATCAGAGAAAACAACGCCAAGTGCTGGCTAATCAATACTGGCTGGATTGCAGGAGGAGCAGATGCGAGCAGTCGAATCAAGATTAGTTGGACCAGGAATCTACTCAATTCTGCGATTAATGGGGATCTGGCTGATGTTGTCTTCGTCAAAGATGAGAGGTTTGGCTTCGAAGTCCCCACAACCTGTGAGGGAGTTCCTGATAGTATTCTACAACCCAGGGGAACATGGGATGATGAGGAAAGGTATGATAACGTGGCCAATCTACTGGCTCAGATGTTCATCGAGAACTTCGAGCAATACACTGAGGGTTGTACAGAGGCAGTAATCAGGTCCGGACCGAGACCAATCTAGTCGATCAATCTCTGCTTGGCTGCTCTTTGAGCATCTACAGCGCATATCGCAGCCATGTGGACCACGTCTCTGGCACTGTCCCTGCGCTGAAGCACGTGAGCGGGCCTCGAAAGCCCCTCCAATATAGGACCAGTCATCTCTGCTCCAGCAACCCTCTGTAGAAGCTTGTAGGCTATATTTGCCGAGGCAAGATTTGGACAAATAAGGACATTAGCCGGACCATCGAAGGACATGAACGGGTAGTCTTCCTGAATTTCGGGCACAAGAGCGGTATCGGCTTGCATTGGACCGTCAATAACTAGATCCGGCTCAATTTCCCTCACTATCCCTATGGCCTCTTCAATTCGATCGGTCCTCATCTCAGCGGAAGTTCCAAAATTAGAGAATGAAAGCATGGCTACCTTCGGCTTGACCCCAAATCTCCTAGCCACCTTCGCAGTCTGAATAGCAATCTCCGCAAGAGTCCTCGAATCAGGATATATGTTGATCGTAGCGTCCCCAATAAACATCAATTGCCCATTCACGGTCATCATGTACATCCCAACGATCCTGTGTGAGTCCGGGTCTGGACCAATAACTTGCAAACAAGGTTTAACGATGTCTGGGTACTGATGTGAAACCCCTCCCAGATAGCCATCTGCATCGCCCATTCTGACCATCATGGGTGCAAAGAAAGTCGTTGATTTCAACTCCCTTACGGCATCCTCCTTGGTCATCCCCCTTCTTCCGCGTATCTCGTGCAATTCGTCCGCATACTCCTCACGTCTCCTTGAGTCATATCTAACATCAATTATTTCGCAATCGAATTCTAGGCCCAATTCTTCCTTTACCGCCTCAATCCTCTTCTTCTGCCCAAGAAGTATCGGCTCGCAAATCTTCTCACTAAGACACTGGGAGGCAGCCTTTACGATAGTAGGATCCTCTCCCTCACAGAAAACAATCTTCTTCAAATCCCTCTTAGCTTGGTTGATTACTCTCCTCATTATTGATCTTGTAAGGCCTAGGCGAGACTCCAACTTCTCTCTGTAGGCGCTAATATCGAACTCCTTTTTGGTTACTCTCGCTACTCCTTCATTCACAGCCGCTTCAGCGACCGCACTTGCTTCCCAGATCAGAACTCTAGCATCGAATGGCTTCGGAATCAAGTATTCCGGACCGAATGACATCTGCTCTCCCCCATATGCGGAAGCTACATCATCGGTAACTGGCTCCTTTGCCAGTTCAGCTATTGCTCTAGTAGCTGCCATCTTCATGCCCTCGGTAATTTCGCTAGCTCTCACATCTAGAGCCCCGCGGAAGATGTATGGGAAACCAAGAACGTTGTTTATCTGGTTGGGGTAATCAGATCTGCCAGTGGCTACTATAGCATCTTCTCGAACGCTAGAAACCTGCTCAGGAGTAATCTCTGGATCAGGATTAGCAAGAGCAAAAATCAGCGGTCTTTCTGCCATTCCCACCACCATCTCCGGAGAAACTAATCCTCCCTTTGATAGCCCCAAGAATACATCAGAACCCTTCAGAGCATCTTCAATACCTCCTTCGTCGATATCTCTCGCAAACTCAGATTTGTACTCATTCAACTCCCCATCTGCCATCCTCTTAGAGGTCAATATCCCCTTCGAGTCGAGCATGATTAGATTCTCTGGATTGACTCCAAGTCTGACGTAATGCTTGGCACATGAGATTGCCGAAGCACCCGCTCCAAGGATTGCCACCTTCACATCACCGATTTTCTTGTTGACAACTTCTAGTCCATTCAGAAGAGCAGCCCCTGAAATGATTGCAGTGCCATGCTGGTCATCATGCATAACCGGAATATCCAACTCTTCTACCAATCTCTTCTCTATCTCGAAGCATTCGGGGGCACTAATATCTTCGAGATTAATCCCTCCAAAAGTGGGTGCAATAGCCTTGACCGCCTCAACGAACTGATCAACATCAGTCCTATCTACTTCGATATCGAATACGTCAATATCTGCGAATGCCTTGAAGAGAAGTCCTTTCCCCTCCATCACTGGTTTGCTCGCGAGAGCCCCGATGTCACCAAGACCCAGCACGGCTGTGCCATTGCTAATTACGGCGACTAGATTGCCCTTGGAGGTATATCGGTATGCATCATCGGGGTTATCCTTTATTTCCTCACAGGGATATGCTACCCCGGGAGAGTAGGCCAGAGAGAGGTCCCGTTGTGTACCATGAGGTTTGGTCGGTACGACGGTAACCTTTCCTGGAGGATCTGAAGAGTGGTAATTCAATGCGTCCTCGCGCAGTTGCTTGTTGCTCATTGTGTCACCTCGATGTCTGCCGGACCGACCATCTCCTTTGATGCTATCCTATTGCTAAATGTGGGATTATCGGCCTATATGGCTGTGTTTCCCATCTTTCCCCCCTTTCATTGAATAATGCTGTGAGCAAGTAATGGACGAGTACCCCTACCATTCATAAATTGCACATTGAGGGACTTGTATTGTTCTATGTGCGCTAGAGATATTTCTAACACTGGCAGAGCTAAGGCAATCTGTCTCGTTGCACTAATGATTCTACTCCCGTGGGGGACCAGCCTACCCTCTTCATTCGGCTCCCAATCACTCTCAGATGACTTCGATATGAGAGAAGAATCATCCGGCAAGTCTTGGGGAGTAAACGGTAGTAATGACACGGGATGGATAGTCTTGGAAGCCACTGGTGCAGACGCTGCCAATGGGACACCTGCACTGGCCGACCTTTTCCTGGAATTCGCACCCGGTGCGGTCATTGACAACCTCACTCTGGAGATATCTGTGAATGGAAGCGATGGATATTGGGTCAATCAGCCCCAGATTGCAGTAATGGATACCCAGACAAGCGTACTTGACTGGAGCGGAAGAGGGGATCTAGGGAGGCAAAACAACTTCGCCGACAACCCCCCAAGCCTAGTAGGTGGAATATTGGACGCTTCATTGAAGCCAAATACGATCAGTGACGCTTCGTGGCAGATTCCATCGGGAATCGAAATCACAGATTTGGTGATTGAGGCCCTCCGTCCCGTCGATCCAAAACTATCATTCAGCCCTCTTGAGGTATCGATTTACGGCAGTGCATACAACCCAATTGACGGGAGGATGAATATTCTCGTTGATGACGACCTCCTACAATTGGATGAAAACGCGAACAAACGCATTATCGACATCTCAACTGGTATTGGAGGGCGTTCAATTGCCTTAGACCCGAACAGAGGCCTTCTCTACATAGGAGATCACAGTGGCAACGTCACCGCCATGAGTCTTTCTGACTCCGAACCATTGGTGGATTTCCCCGTGGACACCAACTCATCCCTCTCAGACCCAATCCTGACGATGGGGGTGGACGTATTCGGAGTTCTCTGGGCTATCTCCGAGTGCAACATGCACTACCTAATGCCATCCAAGGGAGCTCTTTGGAAGACATTGGAGTTCTGTACATCTTCGGAGATAGAGATACCGGTAGGCATCCATATCGATGATAGGACAATATTCCTAGCCACAGAGGAGAGCGGGGTACGTGTAATTGAATACAATGTATCAGCCTCCGACTTCACGTCCCTTGATATTGAACGGAACGTCGTATGGGACGATTCGAACCTGCTGTCCGGGAACTCAATAGCAGACGTAGCTGTTTCCGGCGATATCCTATACATCGCAACTTCTGATTCTGGAATAGACAGGCTCGACCTCTCTTCAGACTCCTGGATGCCTTCTTGGACCTCTTCGAATTGGCTTTCCTCGGACAACATAGTCGGTCTGGCGACCGCTCCTGGATGGCTCTACATCCTAGCGGAAGAGCAAGTACAACCCTACGATACCGATTTACTGCTGTTCAGTTCGGAAATTCAATTGCAAAGCTTGGGACTGGACACTGCTTCAAGCATCAGTGCTTGGCCCGGGGGTCTACCAAGGGGCCCCTCAGAGTCAATGGCAATAATCGGTGATTCTTCCGGTACCTTTGGACGGATTCTTGAAGACAATCCGGACGGCTCCTTCCATCTTGTCAGCAGCCCTTCAATCGAAGACGCAGAGGTCACTGCCATCATAGATGACGGAGAAGCGGGAGAGTTCTGGATAGCCTCGGGGAGTATCATCGACATCATGGACAAGGAGGATAACCTATGGAAGGAACCAATTGACATCGGAGACAGTCTGACCTCACAGATAGAACCCGGAGATATCACATCAATCGAGCAGGACGAGGATGGCTGGGTCTGGGTTGGCACCACAAACAGTGGCGTTCACAGGTTGAGCAATGTGGATGGCTCATACTTTGAAACAATCCAGGGACTGAACTCCAACTCCATAACCAGCATGGCATACGACTCCAACTCAGAAACCCTAGTAATCGGACATTCAGAATCAGGAATCTCACTCTACTCGACTGATTCCAACAACGTAATCGAGACTTACTCGGAGACGGAAGGATTGGACTCAGACATGATTCGAGATATCGCAACCAGATTCGGAATAGCGTACATCGCCACAGAGGAAGCGGGGGTAATGAGGATAGATCTCAGCACCCCTGCAATCATAGGCTCATGGCAGTCTCTGGGTGTTGACAACCTCGACTCTACCCCCGTTGCAGTCGATGGGGAGGTCATCTATCTCGGCCTACCAGGACTAGGGGTCCTGCTAATTGACAGACTGACGAGCGATATCCTCGATCTTTGGACGCCAGACGATCCAAATGGAATTCCAGACGAGGACGTTAATACTCTTTCATTGGACTTCTACGGGGGTTTATTGATTGGCTCGGAGGTGCAGAACTCCGGAGCAAATGCGAATGGAGGACTTGCCCGGTGGGACGGCTCAACATGGGACCTGCTCCCAACCAGCATTCCTGGTTGGAACAACGACCCCTTCGAGTTCTATGATGTCTCCAGCGATGCTAACGGCGTCTATGCTGGTACAAACAGGGGAGCATGTATGTGGAACTGGCCCGATCCCAGTAACCCCCAATCGCAATTCACACTAGAGGACTGCTGGACATCAGGAGGCGGCGGCGGTGGAGGAGGGGGACAAGGCGATGGCATGCCCTCCAGGTTCGTTATCTCCGTGGAACCAATCGGCTCTGAACTACTCTACGCAGGTACAACCGAGGGTGCAGCTGTCATCAATACATCAAATGGAACCGTCGTCGAGGTCTGGACAGCGGGAGACGACACTGAGAGGGCACGTGTAGTCAAATACGGCGAGACACTATACCTGGGATTTGAGAACATAGGAATCGCCAGATTCAACATCACTTCTGGTTCGTGGCTTACCCCATGGGACGGATCTCAGGGAATCCTAGGGGATGACGATGTCACCGTCATGATTGAGGGCAGGGAAGAGGGAACAATCTGGGCTGGAGGGGATTTCGGACTCACACTGATTGATTTGGTAAACGAAACTGCACTGATTCAATGGGACAGAGGCGCCAATCAAGACGGACCGACCCTTCCAAACTACTCCCCTGCAGAGATTCTAATTGTTGAAGGGGTCATGTATTACTCCCCTCAACGAGGGAACCCCTGGAACTCCAGAGACGAGGTTGCAAGAATCAATCTTGACAACAACTCGACCCTGCAAACAATCGATGCTGGAGAACGTCTAGGGTTCAACGGAGTCATCCACGGGATGAATCTAATCGGCGATGAGGTATGGATTAGTGTCGTAGAGACATCAGGCTGGGGGGGTTCGGGCGATCCAGGAACAATCCTCAGATGGAACACCACGTCGGATGGATGGGAGGACGACCTCCAGACAATCGGAGACGTTGGCAGGGTCAACGCCCAATACCTTGGTGACTGCTTCCCACTAAACACCTCATGCGAGATGTGGGTGGCATACGGCGATAATATCCTAAGGCGATTCTCAGCCTCAAACATGACTCTCATGGGTCAGTGGAACGATGTCGATGGAAGGATCAGAGGAATGGTAGAGTACCAAGGCGAGTACCTCTTCGCCA
>CAXEIX010000028.1:0-9349 GCA_963996605.1 uncultured Candidatus Poseidoniales archaeon
TCTGATAATCATAAAAAAAATTAAACTAAAATTAATTTTCCAATTGAAAAATTTATTATTAGAAAAAAATTTCAATTGGATTATCAGTCTTAATTAACGAATAATATAAGTGCCACTCCAGTGTCTGAGGCTTTGGAGAGGCACGGGGGATGCACTCCTCGCTGAGGGACAGAAATGGTAGAGGATTACGAAATACAGGAAATGATACACAGAGATGTCTATGTTGGAGAAAAACACGTGGGAGTGGTGGTTGGCGAGAGATTCCACCCCAGGGACGAGTTTGTGAGATCTCTGAGGATCAAAGTGGAAGACGAAGTTGCTAGTGAATTCATGAGGAAGCCTGCGGATTTGGCTCCTCTAGGCAAAGATTTGGTTCACAGCATTAGGCCAGACGGGGGGATCAAGCTTTCAAAATCAATGAGGGAGTTACAGAGAAGATGGAGGAACACAGTTAGGATCCAAGAGGATCTATATGCTCCGGATGAGTTGTTGGACAGAGCAGTGCTGGATAATGATGGCATGGATATCGGCAATGTTGTGGAATTAATCAAAATAAAGCGTACATACAAGGGTCTCCTGGTGAAGCCTCATTTCATGGTTAGAGCCAGGCATGGCCTTCCTGAGACAATAGCCGTACCCTGTGGGCAATTGGCCAAGACCACTTCCAGACTAGATGAAGTCATTCTGAAGTGCACCTTTTCCAGATTGGTGACTCTGCCCAGTTTCTTAAAATTGAATGGCGAAGACTATGAAGAAGAGTGAGTGAAGCCTTGAGTAGCCTTCAAATCACAATCCCATGTGCCGATGTTGCTCAAGGGCGCGTAGCTTAGTTTGGCTGGAGCACCCGGCTGATAACCGGGAGGTCACAGGTTCAAATCCTGTCGTGCCCACCAAAACTCACCATTTTCTGTTTTTCTTATGATAAGAAGCATCATGAAGGGACTGCCTTTCCCTGTCCTCAAATGCCTGTCCTTAGCGGTGCCTCAGGCGCTGGGATTGCTGAGAAACTAGCTCCAATCCTTGACATGGTACACGTGGCACTGGAGAGTAGGAGATTCCCTGATGGAGAAGCGTACGTCAGAGTCCCTCCCGAATCTATAGAATCAGTCAGATCAGAAGCAGTTGTTCTTGTTTCCAATACGTTCCCCGATTCAGGGATTTTGCAGACTCTCTTACTTCTGGGAGCAATTCGAGACGTTAGGAAAGGGGACCTATCTAGCTTGAAGGGAGAATGGTCGGGAGATACCGAAGACGTCGGGCCTGGTGTTTTCCTAGCAATTCCCTACTATGGCTATGCTAGACAAGACAAGAGATTCTCAGCTGGAGAGTCTATTTCCGCGAAAATAGTGACGGAAGTTGTTTCAAAATACTGCGATGGTATTGCAATTCTGGACCTGCATGCTCCAGAAGTTCTGGATGGGATGGAAGTACCAATTGAATTCGTAAGCTCGATGCCCGAGATAGCGGATAGGCTGCAGAATGGGGTCTCCCCTGACTTCATCCTCAGTCCAGACAAGGGGGCTATCGACAGAGCGACGGAGGTTGCTGGTCTAATCGGATGTGAGTTTTCATATCTCGAAAAGACCAGAATTGATGCCCACACAATCGAGCACACCCCGAAGGACCTAGACGTCTCTGGCAAGGTCGTGACGATAGTCGATGACATGATCAGCACGGGAGGGACGATTTGCAGGGCTAGTGACGCACTGAGAAGGCAGGGTGCCACGGAGGTCCACGCAGCATGTACGCATGGCCTGTTCACTGGAGGGGCGTTGTCCAGACTGGCAAATCACGTGGATGGAGTATACACAACAGATTCCCTGCCAAATCCCAGGGCTTGCGTATCCGCAGCACCCGCATTGGCTAGGGGTTTGAGAAGCCTCATGGAGAAAGTCACTCATAACGGCTGACTGGAGGCAATACGCTGCGTTTATATCGGTCATGCCGTGCGGCGGCTTACTAACACGAGGAGATGTTCCAATGAGTGTACATATTGATTTCGAAACACCACAAGACGTACAAGAGCAAGTTTACGAGATGGTCAAGAGCCTAGGCAAGGATGGCAAGGGCCGGCTAAAGAAGGGGGCCAATGAGGTCACCAAGTCTGCAGAGAGAGGCACTGCGCAGATGGTCGTCATGGCAGAGAATGTCAATCCAGGGGAGTTACTAGCACATATCCCGATGATTTGCAAGGAGAAGGAAATTCCATTCATCTATGTCGAGGATCAAGCATACCTGGCTGAGGCCGCTGGGATGAGCACCGGGACCAGGACGGCCGCAATCGCGGTAATGCAGGTCGAGAAAGAGGGCATGGATCGATTCAACGAGGTAAAGTCGCACTTCGAGACCCTCTCGTCGTGATTTGGAGGTTTGAGGGATGGCAACCGAAGCATGGCCCGCTGAAGTCGTTGAGATCGTGGGCAGAACAGGCCTAACTGGAGAGGCAATGCAGGTCAAGGTAAGGGTTCTAGACTCAGACAACCCTAGAGATGTTGGAAGAATCATCACAAGGAACGTGCTAGGACCTGTAAGGGGCCCTGATCCTGTGACTGGGGAGGCTGGCGACATCCTGATGCTCAGAGACACTGGTAGGGAAGCGAGAAGGATAGGCTCCAGGTGATTTTGATGCCAGAGCAGCGTATTTGCAGTTTCACGAACGAGGAGATCGAGCCCGGCACTGGCATGATGTTCGTCAAGAGGGATGGCTCAGTCTACTGGTTCAAGGACAGCAAGTCACGCAAGAACATGCTCAAGCTGAAGAGGAATGCGAGGAGACTCAAGTGGACCCGTCGCTACGAGAAGGGCGGCATCAAGTAACCGTATCATTGAGCAGTTATTCTGTAATCGACCCTGGCTCGGTCGTTATCATCACTGGAGAATAGGCCTCCTTGATCCGGAGGCTGAGCCTCGGGACAATCGGTGTTGTCAATCACAGTCACATAGGTTCCAGCATCGACGTTTGCTTGCAAGCTTGCTCCGTCGGAGTTTGGATCGCTCAGATCGGCGAAGTAAACAAAGCTCTCATCCTCACCCTCAGCACATTGTTCATACTTCTCGTAATTAATCTCGGTCATAGTGTAGAAATCTAGGTTTGGGCCGTCTTCCTTTACAAACTCCATTCTAATTGTAGATACAGAATCAACTGACCATGTCAGCTTGATATGCTGATCCTCATTTACGAATGTATTATCGTCGAAGAGTTCTCTCTCTGGGTTCACTGTGTCATTTACGCTATCCACGCATCCTGGTAGCAACAGACAAACCGTCAAAAGTAACGGGATTTGTATTTTCATGACATTCCGACTTGATACTAGGCTCATCAAGCATTTGCTCTGGTGACTTCGTTGAAATAGGGAGGGTGTTTCGCCGGGACATGGGAGAAATGCAGACGACCTTCGTGATGATCAAACCTGATGGAGTACAGAGAGGCTTGGTAGCCGAAATTATTGGCAGATTCGAGACAAAGGGTCTACGACTAGTGGGCCTCAGGCAACTAACTCCCCCTCTGGAGTTAGCAGAAGCACACTATGAGGTTCACAACGAGCGGCCCTTCTACGCGGGCCTCATCGATTTCATCACATCTGGTCCCGTGGTGGCAATGGCATGGACAGGGGTCGACGCAATCAGCGTGGCTCGGAACATAATCGGTCCTACCGACGGTCGTACTGCCGCTCCCGGTACCATCAGGGGAGACTTGGCGATGGACATAGGTCACAATGTGATTCATGGCTCTGATGGGGAGGACACGGCCTCATTCGAGTTGGGCCTGTGGTTTCCTGACGGGCTTGTCGACTGGACCCGTGACGCAGAGGCGCAAATCTACGAGTGAGTAAATCAATTCTGAAGGGGAAGGAGCATGAGGTTGGTAGAATGTCAGAACGCAGACAACCCATCGTCGCTGTCCTAGGTCATGTTGACCATGGTAAGACCTCCTTGCTAGATCATGTGAGATCACTAGGTGAGCAGGGTCGCTCCTCGGTAATGGATAGGGAGGCTGGGGGGATTACCCAGCATATCGGAGCCACAGAAGTTCCGTCGGAAATCCTCAATGATTTGTGTGCCCCTCTATTGGGGGGGAAGAAATTCGACTCTCCAGGACTACTCTTCATTGATACTCCGGGGCACCATTCGTTTTCCTCGCTCCGTGCTAGAGGGGGATCTCTGGCAGATATTGCAATTCTAATTGTTGATGTTATGGAGGGCTGCAGGCCACAGACAAGGGAGTCTCTGAGAATCCTGAAGCAATCGAAGACCCCTTTCGTTGTCGCTGGGAACAAGGTGGATAGGGTTCATGGATGGCAGTGTCAAGAAGGGCGTTCTATGGCCATCTCGATGAGAGATCAGACGAAGGAGGTTAGGGGCCTATTCGACCAGAAGTACTGGGAACTCGTAGGTCAGTTTGCCGAGGAAGGATTCAACCTAGAGAGGTATGAGAGAATCAAGGACTTCACCAAGGAGATCGCAATGGTCCCAGTTTCTGCTAGGGAGGGAGAGGGTATTCAGGACCTGTTAGCGGTTGTGATAGGCCTAGCAGAGCGATACCTCTCTGACCAGTTGACAGATGTTGACGGTTCTGGAGAAGCGACCGTCTTGGAGATGAAGGAGGAGAGGGGGCTTGGCAAGACGCTGGACCTTATCCTGCACAGGGGCTCTATACGGAAGGGGGACGAGATAGTACTGGTCGGAGATAGAGGAGCGGTCAGCACCCACGTGAAGGGACTTTTCTCACCAAGAGGGATGAGCGAGATGCGAGATGCCGGGGACAGATGGGATAACGCAGAAGCTGCTTACGCGGCTGCTGGAGTCAAGATTAGCGCACCATCTTTGGAGGGCGTCTTGGTGGGAACTACACTTCGAGTAGTTTCATCCGACGAGGAGAGGGACGCTGCAATTGCAGCAGCGGACGAGGAGGCTAATCTCTCGATTGATCTCGACGAAGAAGGCGTCTGCATCAAGTCGGACACGGTTGGAGGACTCGAGGCTCTGGCAAAGGAGCTCAGGGAGATAGGGGTGCCAATCAGGGAGGCATCCATCGGAAAGGTCAGTCGCAGGGACGTCCGTAGCGCTGAGGCATCCACAGATCCCCTGAACCGACTGATCATGGCATTCAGCACAGAGATTCTCGAAGAGGCAGAGGAAGAAGTAGCAGCCTCCGAGGCGGGAGTCATGCACATTGGATCCGATATTATCTATAGAATTCTAGAAGAGCGAGAAGAATGGGTAGAAGCCCGGAAATCGGAGCTCGAGGAAGAGCGGAGGGAATTGGTCGTATACCCTGGCAGAATTATGCTCCTCCCTGATCATACATTCAGAATCTCAAAACCTGCCGTCGTTGGAGTAAGGGTTCTCGGAGGCAGAATACACATTGGACAGGGGCTTCTCAAAGATGGAGTGAGGGTTGGGCGAATAAAATCCATCAGATCGGGGCAAGAGAGCCTAAAGGAAGCGATTCAGGGTGCTGAGGTGGCAATTTCGGTTGATGGGGTCACCGTAGGAAGGCAGATTGACGAGGGAGACGTCCTCCTGGTTGACATTCCGGAATCGCATGCCAGGAAGCTTAGGAAGATGGAGATGACCTCAATGGAGAAGGACGTCTACGAGGAGTTACTGGCCATTCACAGGAAGGACGACCACTTCTGGGGCAGATAAGAAAAGAGCGTGGGATGTGCAAAGGCACCTAACACTCAAGTAGTGATGGAATCGGCCTAGGAACAAGAGGGTTCAGTGTGGCGATAGCTCAGGGTGGTGGTTCTAGCTCAAAGGACCTCATAAGATCGGTCTCTGGGCATGCTAACAATCTCATGAGCGAGGTTGCCAAGGTCATTATTGGTAAGCCGGAAAACATCCGAAAGGTGGCAATTGGAATACTGGCCAATGGTAACATCCTGATTGAAGACAATCCGGGCCTGGCAAAGACTCTGATGTCGAATACTTTCGCTGAAGCACTCGGTTGCAAATTCAAGAGAGTGCAATTCACCCCTGACCTGCTTCCCGCGGATATCATCGGGACTTACATGTATGACCAGAAGACTGGAGAGTTCAGACCTAGGTTCGGCCCTCTATTCACCAACATACTTCTAGCAGACGAGATAAACAGAGCCCCTCCGAAGACCCAGGCTGCTCTGCTCGAGGCTATGGAAGAGAAGCAAGTAACAATTGAGGGGATTACACACAAACTCCCTGCACCATTCGTAACGATGGCAACTCAGAACCCAATTGAGCAGGAGGGAACATATCCCCTTCCCGAGGCACAAATGGATAGATTCCTCATGAAGATGAGTATGGGATACCCAACGATGGACGAAGAGAAGGCGATACTGCAGAGAAGGAAGCTGCGAGGAAAGGACAACTACGATGTTGAACAGATTGTTGAGCCTCGAAAGGTTGTGGCGATGCAGAAGGCCCTGGAGACCGTTCACATCGATCCAGGTATCCTGGGGTACATCGTACAAGTCGTCCAGAGAACTAGGGCGGATCCAAGAATAGAGGCAGGGGCCTCACCAAGGGCTAGCCAGGGCCTTTTCAAAGCATCAAGGGCATCTGCCGCAATCGATGGGAGGGACTACGTGATCCCTGATGACGTGAAGGGGGTCGCTCTGGATGTGGTCAGCCATAGGATTGTCCTCAAGCCCGAGTCTAGGATTAGAGGGGTTACCGGAAGGAGGGTCGTGAACAAGATCCTCAGTGAAGTTCAGGTCCCGGTAATACAGTAATCGGGAATCCCAATTAACCGGATGCCGTATTCAGCCACGTGGCAGTGGTGATAGCCTGTGTGAATCACAAAGGCGGATGTTCTCGGACGACCACTGCAGTGAACCTAGCCTCATCTCTGGCAATGGGGAGCGATGATTACGGGATTCGAAGCAGAAGGGTTCTGCTTGTGGATATGGACCCGAAGGGAAACGTGGCGACGACCTTCGGTGTTGACAAGAGGAGCGTAGGGCCGACAATGAACGAGTTGTTCGCCCGAGGAGTGGACGATGAATCTCTGAAACTGGAGGATTGCATACTTGGTCCGGACCTACTCTCAAGATCAATGAAGGCTGCTTGGAGGAAGAACAACCCGGAGAAGTCCAGGGGACCTCCCAAGCACATTGGAATCAGAAACTTGTGGATTTTACCAGCGGATCTTGATCTTTCTGGGATAGAAGTGGACCTAGCGACGAGGGTCGGCAGGGAAAATAGGCTCAAGCTCGCCCTTTCCGAGGCATTAGGGAATTTCGATGTGATCATTATTGACACCCCTGCATCCCTAGGGCTGCTCACAGTAAATTCCCTGTGTGCGGCAGACTGGCTACTGATTCCCATTCAAGCGGAGTTCTATGCCTTGGAAGGAATGGGGCAGCTAATCTCCTCAATAAGGGAGGTTCAGAGTTCAGTGAATCCAGGTCTGGGCCTGTTGGGAATCCTGATGACCATGGTTCAATCAAGAAGCAAGTTATGCGAAACTGTTACCCAGCATGCTCGAAAGCACTTCGGGGACAGAGTCTTTGAATCGCAGATTCCTAGATCCGTGGCCATAGCAGAGTCACCTCTGGAAGGTGCTCCGATAGTAATTGCACAGAAGCCAAACAAGTCAAACCGTGCTAGTCAATCATACTGGGAGTTTGCAAGAGAGGCGGATGGTAGAATCAGAGCGATTACAGAATCATAGCCCACTAGGAGCCGGATTGCTCCATCACTCTGTGCCTTGCGTCGAGAAGGGTAGTTTCCAACTTTAGTCGGATTTCCGATTCCATGGTCTTGAGCATCTCCTTGATATCCTTCTTCGACATGTCCCCCCTCTTCGACATCTGCTTCTCTAGGTTTGACATCATCTCGGACTCCCTCTGCTTGACAAAATCGGCAACTCTCTGCTCCATCTCGACCTCGCTCTCCAGGGCCAGTTCTTGCCTTCTGAGTCCGAGTGCTGCCTCCATACTCTCCTTCTCCGCCCTAAACCTCCGGTCTAGATCGCCAATGGAGGCTCTCTCGGATTCCTCCTGAAGCGCCTTTGTCCTGACACTGATGTCGGATTTCAGTTCCTTCTCGAGAGACTCTCTTTCACTCTCAAGCTGCTTCTCCATCTTGGTCTCATATTTTCGCCTCTTCTTGGCAATGCTATCTCTCATTTTTATTTCCTGCTCTAGTCTAAATGCCTCAGACTTGCGATGGACCTCTGACTCCATTGCCTCTCGGAGGTCCATCTCGACCCTGCGTTCCATTCTATCCATCCCCTGGTTGGCCTCCAACTCAAGCCTCTCCTCGAGGAATGCTTTCCTTCGAGTGAACTCAACTTCCATTTCCTCTCTGAGTCTGTCTCTAGTCCTAGACGAATGGGCCTCTGTCCTCCTATCCCTCTCTAGGTCGAGTTGGTCGCGAAGCCTATTCTCCTCCCTGCGAAGGCGATGCAGCATTTCTTCCCTGAGAAGTCTCTCTTCTCTCTCCAATGATTCCTTCTCTAACCTCTCAAGCTCATCCTCCAGCTCGTCTCTGAGGTCTGCCTCAATCTGCTGTAATTGCTCTTCGAATAGGATCTCGTTGGCCTTCCTCATTGCACCTTGCATCCCAGAGACTCTCTCTGTCATCTCAGAAATTCTCATTCTCCGTTCTCTCCTGATTCCAGATCGGAGTGTTGACTCTTCATCCAGCCTTTCTCGGGCCCTAGCTGCAGCCCCCATTGCTGTGGAGGACAGTGCGTGCTCTGCCCTCAGAGCATCTAGTTCGTCCAAACCCTCTGACTCGCTAGAGTCTGCCGACTTGCTCTCACTCACGTGCCCATCCCCAATTCGACGCCCTTTTCGGGGTATTTGAGACAAGAGGGTCGGAAATAGTGAGAAATGGCGGTTTCTAACCACTATCGGATTCTCGGAACTAGAATGTGACGAAGAAGTCATTCTGGCATCCGGGGCACGTCAATTCCCTCTTCCCGGGTCTAGGCCTGATTCTCAGATTTGCTTCGCAGGATGGGCATTCAACCTCAACCTTGACTATCTTTCTAGTTAGTGTGAAAATTCCTGAGCAGGCTCCACAAGACAGTTCGACAGGTCTCTTTTCGGTACCTGCTTCGACGGCTGTCATGCAATGTGGGCACTGTACCTTCTCCTCCTTGAGGGCGATGATGGTTGGTTGATGGGAGACTCGGCAGAGGGACCCGCATAGTACGCATTCGATTTCCCCCAGCCCCTGTGGAAGCATCCCTTCGCACTGCGGGCAGTTGACCAAAGGCGGTGCTATCCTTGACTCGACATCCGGAGGTGCCATGATAGCGGGGAATAATACAAGTTAATCAAGCGGTCGCTGAGGCGTCGTCGTCATTTTTGCCGATGAAAATTGCCCATATCTCCATGCGGTCGGAAAAAATATCTCT
>CAXEIX010000029.1:0-9327 GCA_963996605.1 uncultured Candidatus Poseidoniales archaeon
TTCAGAGCTGAAGAGTGATGTCGAGGAAGGCGCGGAGACCCTGGAGGTCGCGAGCGCATCAGACTTCGCCGATAGCGGCTCCGCGAGGATAAGCGACTCCGCTGGCGCCTCAGTCATCGCCTGGACCGGGAAGGACGGAAACGTACTGACCGGCGTCTCGGGAGTGACCAGGACCTTCGCCGCTGCCTCGATAGTGCTGGTCAAGGACGACCTGCAGGTCATCAAGGGCATCGGTCCCTTCCTCGAGGAGAAGCTGAACGCGCTCGGAATCACGACGTATCGACAGATAGCCAACATGGACTCGGAGCTGGAGGAGCAGGTCAACGAGGCGATCGAGTTCTTCCCGGGCCGAGTGAAGAGGGATCAATGGGTGACGCAGGCCAAGATCCTGCTCGGCGAGGATGTGAAGCTTGACGAGAAGGCGCTCAAGCAGACCGAGGAGCTGCAGAGGGTAGCGGCCAAGGCAGACAGCATCGACTTCGCCACCCTCGGTGTCGCAACCGCTGCCGACAAGGACGATCTCCAGACGATCAAGGGCATCGGACCCTTCATCGAGGAGAAGCTGTACGCCCTCGGGATCTACACGTTCTCCCAGATCAGCAAGATGACGCCGGAGATAGAGGAGGAGGTCAACGTGGCCATCGAGTTCTTCCCCGGTCGCGTCAAGCGGGATGAGTGGGCAAGGCAGGCCACCGAGTTCCTACAAGCGTGATCAGGACCAGATGCCGAGAAAGACCAGATCTGCCGACACTAGATCCGTTTTGCAAAGGCCGGAAATGCCTACCGCTAGTTTATACGTCGAACAAACCCCCAGAAAAATATGACGTTAGCACCAGAAGAATATGATTACGGAGTAGAGTCAAACTACTCCTTCGTCAAAGCAGTAACCTGCTCAGACGAAGAAACCAGAAAGTCGTTCGTTGAGGCATACGGCCACATGCTGAACTACAACCACGAACAGGCGATTGCCTGTTTCACTAAGTGTACTGAACTCGACCCAGACTGCGCGATGGCTTGGTGGGGCATTGCATATTGCGTGTCCTCCAACTACAACTGGGAGCCGGGACTCGGATCGGGTCACGACGCAATCCAGCAGGCCCTGTCCGTCATGGGCCACTGCACCGATTTGGAGCAGGACCTGATCAAGGCCCTCTCGACCCGTCACTCGGCCGAGGCCCGAGACGCAGCAGACCCCGCAGCTCTGAACATGGGCAACAGCCCAGAATTGAACGTTGCATTCGCTGAAGCAATGGCACCACTTTACGAGAAGTACGCAGGCAACCTGGATGTAACCGCGATATACGTCGAGGCCCTGATGAATCTCAAGGCGTGGCAGTTGTGGGACAAGAACCCCGCTACAGGAGAGATCACTCCTGCTGACGACAACACATTGCTTCTAGTCGAGATACTGGAAGAGGCATTCCAGTCCAGTGCAGAGGCGAAGGTCCATCCAGCACTATGCCACCTTTACTGCCACGCTCTGGAGCTTTCCCCCTTCCCAGAGAAGGCACTCCCCGCGGCAGACGTACTGCGAACACGCATGCCTGGATTGGGTCACCTCGTCCACATGCCCTCGCACATAGACGCATGGGTGGGCCAGTGGAAGGAAGCGATCGACTGCAACATAGCTGCCGTCGAAGCGGACGACCGCTATGTGGAGATAACGGGCAATGAGTCCCAGTTCTACAAGTTCTACCGGATGCACAACCACCACTTCGTAGTCTGGTGCGCGATGTTCGATGGACAGTATGAGACCGCTCTGAGATATGCGAGGAAGGCTGTCGAGACGCTTCCAGCCGGAGACGAGAACGGTGGTGTTCAGTTCATGTTGGCAGGAATCATCCCAATGGGTGCGATATTCTTGGAGTCCTACGTGACTATGCCCTGGCATGTGATGATCAGATTCGGGAAGTGGGACGAAATCCTAGCAGAGCCCATGCACACAGAAAAGGATGTCTTCCCGGCAGCCATTGCCACCCAGCACTATGCTCGTGGCGTCGCCTTCGCATCCAAGGGAATGGTACCAGAGGCCGAGGCAGAACAAGCTCTGTTCAAGGAGGCCTTGCAGAACCCAGCACTAGCAGGACGAGTGATGCATAACAATTTCATGTACCAAGATCCATCCGAAGGGCCTTCGATCCTGAACGTTAACGCATCAATCCTTGAAGCAGAAATCGAATACAGGAGGCAATTCCTCGCAAAGGAAAACGGGGAAGAGTCCGATTTCACCGCAGCATTCGATGAACTCCGCCGTGGTGTCGACCTTTCGCTGAACCTGGCCTACAACGAGCCATGGGGACAGATGCAACCAGTTCGCCACATTCTTGGTGCTTTACTTCTGGAGCAGGGGCACGTCGACGAGGCGGAAGAGGTCTACAGGGCTGACATAGAACTGTGGAAAGACAACATGTGGGGTCTTTTGGGACTCAAACTATGCCTGGAAGCGAAGGGGGACAACCCAGAGGAACTCGCAGAAGTCACCGCTCTGTTCAACGAACGGAGCTCGCGAGCAGACATCGTCCCAGCAAAGACTTGCTTCTGCGCCCAAGACGCTGTGAAGGACGACAGCTGCTGCTAGTCCGTGCAACGCGATTACTCGACGGTCTGGTTCAACCAGTCCAGACAGTAGGGATGGATGCATAGCGGAGGGTCGAACAATAGCTTGTCGCCCTCCTGGATGGTGTCCAGGATCAGGTTCGAGGAAGAGCCCTCGGAGATCTGAACGATTGAGCTGGTGGATGCCGGCAGGTAGTCCTCCCCCGTGCTGGCCAGCGAGAGGCGCAGGTAGTTGCCTGCTTCGATCTGCGCGTCCATCGCGAAGAACTCCATCTTGGCATTGATAGTCTGGAAGACGGGAATCCACGTCTGCTCCTGGGTACCTCCCTCGTGATACCTCAGATCCATTATCGCGTGACCTATGTGGATGCAATCTCCAGCCTCGGAGCAGTCCTCCAGCAGTGCGTAGATCTGGCCACCGACGGTCGCGGTGCTGACATCCACATGCAGTCTCGGTAGTCCCGATATCCAGATCGGCTCTTCGAACGGCTCGCTCTCGTAGATCGGACCGAAGTTACCGTTGGGAAGGATGGTGGTCGTGCCGGCCACGTTCATCATCGCACCTCCGAGGTCGAGGGATATCGTATCCATTTCATCGGGCGGGTAGCGGTCCTCGATCCTCCACTGTCCCTGGTTGGACTGGATTTCGACGAACAGCCCTGGCTGCTCACCGACTCCCTTCAGATACCAATCGAACCACTCCAGCAGATCCTGCATCCAGTCGAATCTCACCATCTGCGGGTAAGCCTCCCTCCCCCTGCCCTCTCCCGAACGATTGAAGTGGTAATCCGGCCTATCCGGGTAATCGTGGTCCCATTGGCCGAACAGACCCTTCGCCTCGATTCCCGAGTCTTTCAGTTGGTTGATCACGGGCACGGCCATGTGCGGATCCACGTTCCAGTCGTGCATCCCTTGGATCAGATAGACAGAGCCCCTGTAGTTATCCAGCACTCTGTCTAGGAAGTACCTCTCTTCCCAGTATGTCCCAGCCACCTCTCCTCCCCACATGTAAGCCGCCACTCCAGTGCCCGGACCGATGATGTAGTCGGGACACATGTTGCCTATGTCCTCCTGGTCCCCATCAATCCCGTAGGAGCCGTAAACGCCGTTGTGCATTATCGGGGCCCTGGCCTCGCTACTCCCGTTTTTCCACATGAGCTCCATGACCCCAATGAGTCCTGAAATGGGAACTATCGTCTTCAGATACTCGTTTCCGAAGGTGGCGGCCTGCCAAGGTGTCGAGCCATCGTAGGACTTGCCGATCATTGACACCCCGCCGTTGCTCCATTCTTGGGTCCCCAACCAAGTAACGGCCGCGTCGACGCCCAACTGCTCCGCATTGCCCATCAGGTCCATACAGTGGTTCGATCGACCGGTCCCCATTACAGACACCTGGGCGAATGCGTATCCATGAGGCAGGATCTGGTCGATTATCATCTGTCCCAGCCATGTTCCGGGAACCTCTATCGACGGGGTTTCGACACTGACCTCGTCGAAGTAGGGTCCGAACTCCGCGATCACCGGGACCTTGACGCCGGGTGGAACATCGGGGAGCCATACAGCCAGACTCACCACTCCGTTCGGAGCGGATCCGCCCTCGCTCAGGGGCAGATCGAAACTCACGAAGTGGTGCGTTGAGTCCCAATCGTTGTCCGTCTCCAGAATCCCGTAATCCCCGAGCTCCATGACGTAACTGTAGCTATTGCTGGTGATGTATGGCCACTCAGACCTCTCCCATACGGGCACTCTATCGTAAATCCCCAAGTCTTTCTTTATGTCGTCCACCACATCGTCAATTATCCATCCATGAATGGAAACTAGCAACATTATCGCAACCATGGAGATAGCGACTCCCAACAACTTCAGTTTGGAGGACGAGGCATCCTGCCTATCGGATAGGCGAGGCCCCTCGGCATCTCCAACGGGCACTCCTTCAATCATAGCAAACTTTCGAACCCAAGAAAACTATTCAGAGTTATGTAATGGTGATTATTGCAAGACCATCAAAATCGGGCCGTTTCAGTTAATTCTCCAAGTCACTTAGTGGTATGCTAATGGAGGGTATCTTGAACGGCAGGGTGTGACAACTGGTCTTCGGGGGGAACAAATCACCTGAGACGCCCATCTCCAGAACCTCGGTCTTGGCTATCGACTCTCTTCCACAGTCCGGCCAGACATCCACTAGGACGCCCTCGTCGACCAAGTAATCAACAAGAATAACGGGAACTCTGGCAAGTCCCAGAGACTTCGCAGCGGTCCACTTGTGATGACCGTCCAGGATTACCATCGACCCCCTGTCGACGATTATCGGCTTGTAGAATCCCTTTCTCAGCAGCTTCGAAGTTCTGGTCTCCAGGTTATCTGGAATGACCTCCTCGTGACCCCGAAGAGAGACAGTTTCAACCAAAACGACACCTTCTAAATGGTCCTCCATCGATTATTGATGGTGCAAGCAGGCTCATAAATGAGTTCTAGGTCGGCGGGCCGCTAGAGGTCTGAGTATGGGTTTGCACAAGCACGTTGGCGAGGCATGGAAGAATCCCAAAGAGGGAATCCCATCCAGGTACAGGATAGACAGGATGGCCACTTGGAGGAAGGAACCGGTCTTCAAGCGAATCAAGAAACCCACTCGCATAGATGCAGCCAGAAGGGTTGGATACAAGGCAAAGCAAGGAGTAGTCATCGTTCGTACTAGAGTCCGACGCGGAGGCCTCAGGAAGGGCAAGATCCACATGAAGAGGAAGCCTTCCAAGGCCGGAATCAAGAAAATCACCATGGGCAAGTCGATTCAGAGGATAGCCGAAGAGAGGTCAGCCACCAGGTACCCTAACCTAGAGGTGCTGAACTCGTACTGGGTCGGCGAAGATGGCAAGAACAAGTTCTACGAAGTCATCATGATAGATCCCGAGCATCCCGTAATCAAGGCTGACAAGAACATGGGCTGGGTCTCCAGTGGTTCGAGCCATCGAGGACGCGCATTCAGAGGAAAGACTGGAGCAGGAAAGAGGGGGCGCGGACTCCTCAACAAGGGTAAGGGAGCAGAGAAGCTCCGCCCGAGCCTGAAGGCGAACAAGAACCGCGGAAAGTAATCGGCCAATCCGTCAGATTGATGCCGAATGATGAATGGCATCCCCTATGGCGGACCGTCACGCATCGGAAATCAGGGGTTTACCAGTCATCATCCCTGACGGCCGGCTTCTCGGAACTGTTCATGATACGGTGATCGATGTGAACAACTGGTCATGCACTCACATATTCGTTTCGGATCCACCAGATGCGTTGGTCGAGGGGCGCACGCATGTCGCCGTCCCATGGACATGGGTAAGATCGGTCGGAGACGTGGTGCTATTGCGATGGTTTCCGCAGACTCCCATCCCTCGCAATCTCTAGACTCAACATTGAACTTTCTTGCGATATCGTTCAAAAGGGGAGGGTGAACCGCAATACGATGATGCGTTGGGTCAGCGTAATGGCAATCGCCTTACTGATGACAACGGTTGTTTCGGTTGAGGCAGTTTCAACCAAGGGAGTAATCACATGCACCAACTCTAGTCTTGATTCTCTGCCAGATAACTGGACCATAATGGATCAAGAATGCATCCGCGTAGACCTAGGCATACACGACCCAGGGACAAATCTGGCATTCGAAATCCTCGCAGACAAGGAAATCGACATACTACTTTTCCCATCAAACACAGTTTCAGTTTACCAAAACGAGCAGTCCTACAGGATTGACTCTGTATGGATGGCAGAATCGGTATTCGAGTCATTCAGCGGAACCGGGGAGTGGCACTGGCAGACTCCTGGAGATAGGGGGCAAACAAGGTGGTACCTGGTGATTGACAACCTTGCCCATCCTCAGGATTCAGGTGAAGGTGATCAAGGAGGACAACCCGTAGAAATCGAACTAGATGCCGGTATTATCCAGTCAGAGCAGTTCACTCTAGCCGACTCCATTCATAGGGTTGAACCAGGGGGATACTCAGTTGCCCACGGCCCATTCACAGTCGATGAGGGTACATTCGTGGAGATCCATGCAAGAACCATGCTTGGCGAGCCAGATATTTTCGTAATGTCGGAGACTGCCTTCTCTTACTACTCCCCATCCTCTAACTGGTCTTCTTCTCTCAGGATCAACACAGCCGATATGCTGCTGGTCTCCGATGAAAGATACCTTCCGTGGGAGGCGAGTGATATCGAGGGCGAGAATCTGTACATTGTTGTGGATAATCGCCAAGGCCCTGGAGGAGGGGGCGCGGGGACTTCCAATGTTGCTGTCACCGTCACAGTAACCCTCACTCCGGTGCTCGCACCATCCATCTCCAGCCAGACCAACCTCGACTCGGTTGATGTCGGCGCTCTGGTGAATCTCTCAGCCTCAACTACGCCAAACAAATCCGATCAGATCCCAGACTCTGGGTTTTCGTGGGATATCGATGGAGACGGAGTAAGCGATGGGAGCGGTTTGACTCTAGAACACCTCTGGGATGAGCCCGGGAACTACACAGTCCGGCTTTCTGTAATATCGGTCGACTCTAGAAGTGCCAGCGTCACAAGGGCCGTCAGAGTAGTCGATATGTCTGCTCCATCAGTTTCCCTCGGAGTAACCGGAGAGGTCACTAAGGGGTTTGGAGAACAATTTTCGATCACTGCTTCTTTCGCGGACAATTGGGGAGTTGATAGCCTGGATTGGATGCTGGATGGCCAGATTATAGTCTCCAATTACTCCATCACAGACCAATTTACGACATTAATTTTGCAGGTCTCAGAAGAATTCTCGCCCGGTCAGCACGTGATATCCCTCCTCGTCCGGGATAGATCTGGAATGACCACCCAGCAAGACGCCATTGTGAATTTCATTGACGTTACAGCACCCGAGATTTCACAGTACGAAACTCAGATCGAGGTAGACTACGGGGATCAAACAATTCTGCAGATATTCGCACAGGATAACCAATCCGAAGGTCTCGATTACACATGGACAATAGGACAGGGGACAGATGATGAGATCCAGTTTAGCGGCCCTTTAATCATCTACGAATTTAACACCGAGGGCCCAACTGATGTGGTATGCAGAATTGAGAACGATGCCGGCCTGACCTCCTATGCAGAAATACTGGTAATCGTCAAGCAGAGTGAATCCGGCAATGGCTTCACTTGGCAGACCATCGCAGCCATAGCAGTAGTCCTACTAATCATTAGCTCAGGTGCTGCTTTCTTCCTGTACAATTCAGCAGTGAGGCGCAGGATGTCAGAATTCTCAGATGTTGCAAATGAAGAGGAAGATGCAGCACCACCACAGCCACCCTCTCCTCAAATGCAGGCCCAGATGTGGGGTAGAGGAGATACATCCCCATTCCAACCCCCTCAAGATGAAATGCGAGGCGCACAAAACGGAACTGAGATGTTCGATTTACTAGAAAACTCTCCACCATCCCGAGATGAGACAAGAATTCCTATTGATTTAGGGGATTCTCTTCTCGGTGACCTCCAGTCAATCCCTGATGAGACTGAACCAGAGCCCTCAATGGGGATGACGATTAGATGTAATTGCAGCAAATGCTCCAAAGCATTCGAGATCACTCTTCCAGAAGGCCTCAACTCAGCGTATACAAACTGCCCACACTGCGGTTCAGAAGAGATGGTCAGCACTAGCTGACCCGTATGAAACCGTGATATTCAGAGTTACAAGGAGGGCAATACCCTATAGCGAACCTCTAGGAGGTGCGTTCTAGAATGGACCGAGAACCGCATTCGGGAAAAACTCCCCAAGGTTCCACAAAGCTCACTCTAATCTTGGTGGTGATATTCGTCTCCCCAATGATACTCCCCTTCTCCAGTGTGAACGGGGAGCCAAGATTCGAATCCAGCGACTTCGGAGTTCTCGAGGAACTCAATGATATGCTTGATGAGAGGAACTCCTTCCTTGGGTCAAACTCAGTCTCGCCATTGGCAGAGTCAAGAATAGATGCGGTTCGAGATGCAGTCGCTTCTTCGGACCCGGATAGCCCGATTTCAGAGGTCGGCCCATCTATAGAGGGCCTCTCAATGGTCAGCACCTCGCCACCCTCACCAGAACATCCAGCACCTTACGATCTATTGCTGACCGGAGGAAACAATCCTGGTATGGTTGACAACATCTGGCAGACTCTATTCAACATCACTGACTATGTCATCTGGACGCAGTATGTAGACGATAACGGGCAAATTATCGAGCAGTATCAGGTTGTCTCATTCAGCGCCTCCCTCTTCTCAATCATCAACACGAACACGGAGGCCCTGTTGCACTCAGTCGACGTCGATGGGGATGGCGATGATGACATCCAGGTGGGATTGACCGTGGACGTAGAATTCATTGGGGGGTGGGGTATAGAGGGCGGTACTCTTTGGATTGAGCCTGGAATTCAATTCTCAGTCAGAGACGTCGGAAACAGTGCTTCAGATCCAGATTGGGATAACATGGAGTCACTCCACGTTTCTCTGATCAAGGCATTCTCATACTCGGCTTCAGGTTCGCTCCTGAATCTGGGAGAGGGGGAAAGTTATGTCTGGGTCATCGACTCTAGGTTCACGACCCCCCCTAACGACTTCAAGTTCGAAGTGGGGATAGAGAGGCTGTTCTTCGATCTAGCCGGAACTGGTCAAGACTTTGTATCCACCCTACTTGCAGCTATTACAGATCCATTCGGCCTCGCCAACCCCCCGGAGGAGTCGGGCATCACATTCGCTTCAATTGCTGCACCCTATTCTCTCAGATTCGATAACGGTGGC
>CAXEIX010000030.1:0-9063 GCA_963996605.1 uncultured Candidatus Poseidoniales archaeon
TGGAGCCCTACTATTAGGAATAGAAAGGGTACGCATGCAGACTTGTTTACAGCACTGGTAGACCAAGGCTACCTAGCGGGCAAGGTAAACGGTAGGGAGGCGAGTTTCGAGGATCCCCCTCGGCTGGAGAAGAACCTGAGGCACGATATAGACGTAAGAGTCGACAGGATGCTATTGACTCCGACCAATAGGCAGAGGCTCACTGAAGCAATAGAGTCGGGTCTGAGACTAGGCGCAGGGTCAGTCGCAGTAGAGAGCCTCAGCGCTCCCAAACCAGGGGGTGACAACTCGGATGAGCAGAGATTCAGAACCGAGGAGGGAGAGACTATCGCCTACTCGGAGGAGTTTGCCTGTCCCACTCACGGATCATTCCTACCTGAAATGAGTCCACGCGTCTTCTCTTTCAACAACCCACTGGGAGCATGCCCCACTTGCCAGGGTCTTGGGGTCGAGAGGTCATTCTCCCATGAGCTGGTTATCGATAGAAACGCGACAGTTGGAGAAGGGTGCATCAGGCCATTCCGACGATCCATGATGTCCGGTTGGTACCGCAGTCAGATGACTCAGACATGCGAACACTTCGGCATACCCACAGACGTACCCTTCGGGGAACTGGACGATGATAGCAGGGATATCATGCTAAACGGATCAGGTGGAGAATCAATTGACTTCGAATTCAACTCGGAGAAGGGGTCTTCCTACACGATGTCCAGACCATGGGAGGGGGTTTTCTCCAGGCTCGCTCGCACATACAAGGACACGAGCTCGGAGCGAACCAGATCCCGGCTCTCCTCTTTCATGACCGACGAGCCATGCACAAACTGTCTTGGCGACAAACTCAATGATGCCGTATGCAAGGTCACCGTGGGAGGGATAAACCTACCTGGAATCTCGAAGTGTAGCGTTCTTGAGGCTCTCGCAGTGGTGCAAAATTGGAGGCTTGGAGGTTTGGACAGCACATGGGAGAAGCTGGAACGGGAAGCCCCCTCCAGCATCACATTAGACGCTACTGAAAAGTTGGATGAAAGGTCGATGTATATCGGGAAGGAGATAATCAAAGAGATAGAATCTAGGCTCCGCTTCCTAGCCTTGGTTGGCCTGGACTATCTGACGTTGGACAGGAGAGCCAACACCCTCTCGGGAGGAGAGAGTCAGAGGATCCGCCTGGCGACTCAGATTGGGACTCGCCTAACTGGCGTCATGTACGTCCTAGACGAACCCAGCATCGGACTCCACCCCCGAGATAACGACCGACTACTAGAGACGCTGAGGGAACTAACGGAACTAGGCAACACCCTCCTAGTCGTTGAGCATGACGAGGCCACCATGAAGCAGGCAGATTGGCTCGTAGATCTAGGGCCTGGAGCCGGCAAGGACGGAGGTAGGCTGATTGTCAACGGAACCTACGACGAACTCCTCGCCAATGAGGAAAGCCTGACTGGTGCGTACCTGTCAGGAAGGCAAAGCATCCCAATCCCAGATGACAGGGTCGAGCCCTCAAAGGACAGGTGGGTCACAATCTCGGGCGCTAGGCAGAACAATCTCCAGGACATCGAAGTCGAAATCCCGATGGGCTGTATGGTGGCGGTAACGGGGGTGTCCGGCTCAGGCAAGTCATCGTTGGTCACCGAGACTCTCGCTCCTGCGCTCCTGAGGGAACTCCATGGGACCGATGCAACTCCAGGGGCGGTGGATTCCATTTCAGGTTTGGAAATGGTGGACAAGGCCATCGTGATCAACCAGTCCCCGATAGGACGAACGCCGAGGTCCAATCCTGCAACCTATACGGGTGCCTTTGGCCCGATAAGGGAACTATTCTCACAGACGAAGATGTCCAAGGAGAGGGGGTACGAACCCGGTCAGTTCTCGTTCAACGTCAGAGGAGGCAGATGCGACGCATGCAGCGGAGCCGGCTCGACAAAATTGGAGATGAATTTCCTACCAGATGTTTGGGTGACTTGCGATGTCTGCAAAGGGAAGAGATACACCCGCGAGACGCTCGAGGTCAAGTGGAGAGGCAAGACTATTCACGATATACTGGAGATGAGCGTGGACGAAGCATGCGAGTTCTTCGAGAACCAACCAAGAATCCACAAGATCGTCCAGACGGTCCGCGACGTCGGCCTAGGTTACATTCGACTAGGACAGCCAGCTACAACCCTCTCTGGCGGCGAAGCGCAGAGAGTCAAACTTTCCACAGAACTCCATAAGACTCCCAGAAAGCACACCTTCTATATCCTCGACGAACCGACTACTGGCCTAGCCCTATCCGATGTACATCAACTGATAGAGGTCCTCCTCAGACTACGTCGCAACGGTCACACCGTGATTGTCATAGAGCACCACCTGGACGTCATCAAGTGTGCAGACTGGGTAATCGACCTCGGCCCAGAGGGTGGCGAGCTTGGTGGAGAAGTAGTGGCAACTGGGCCCCCTGAAGAAGTCGCCAGGGAGCCCGGCAGCTACACGGGACAGCATCTGATTGAGATGTTCTAACGGATTCCATGCCAACCCTTGAGAAGGGCCACACCAACGCATAACTATGTACAGATCGCGTAACCCGGCATTGAACGACTCCACCTTCGAGAAGTCCGCATACAAGGGCGCACAGTGGTGGGAAGACTACGAGTCTAACATGATGACAATTGAGGGAGTGGCAGAGAAGACGGGCCTCCTCCTCCTCATCACCGCATCCACAGCCCTAGCAACCGCATTCTCCATGCCGGAATCGTCTCCATTGATCGTATTGGGTGGAATTGGCGGTTTCATTTTGGCGATGATGATCATCTTTTCAGGTTCCAAGAACCCTGCCCTAATCTGTGCCTATGCAGCACTAGAGGGGCTGGTGATCGGAGGACTCACCTGGTATGTAGAGGTGGGCCTGCAACTTCCTGGAATCGGAATAGTCGCTGCCATACTGACATTCATGATACTGGGGGGCATGCTAGCAATATATCGTGCCGGGCTCATCAGTTGGGACAGGAATCTGGCAATCGCCGTGGGGTCCGCCCTTTTCGCAATCATCATGATCTACGTATTCTCTTTCTTGGGCGCGGTAACCGGTTGGTTCCACGTCCCGTACATCCACGGTTCCGGACCAGTTGGGATAGGCTTCTCGCTTTTCGTCATCGGTATAGGGGCGCTTTGCCTGGTCGCGGACTTCGACTTCATCGAGAAGGGAGTCGAGAGAGGGGCTCCGAAGCAGTTGGAGTGGAGGGCGGCATTCGGCCTCATGATTACTCTGATTTGGCTCTACCTCGAGGTTCTGGAGCTGCTGGCTAAGGTAGCCTTAGCATCGAGGCGCTAGAAGATGCAGACTGACCTCATACTGGCTCTCGCCGCCGCGGGAGTCGCCCTAGGGCTCTTCGAGGGAATCCGTCCCGGACCACTGCTCACGATGGTGATCCGCGAGACGCTCACGGGAGGCTGGTCAGCAGGCGCAAGAGCCGCATCCGCACCGATATTCACAGATGGACCGCTCATCATCGTCAGCGTCTTCCTATCGGGATGGGTTGCAGAACAGCCCTCTATCCTGTTCCTGATATCACTACTCGGAGCTGGCTTTTTGGTTTGGTTTGGGATAGACTGCTTTAGGATAGAGCCACCTGACTCGGAGATAGCACAGGGGGAGATCACAGGGTCATTCAGAAGAGGGGTGATGACCAATCTGCTGAACCCGAACGTCTACGTCTTCTGGTTCCTCATCGGTGGGCCGTTGATGGCCGCCGCTGCAGACGAGGAGCCACTCGCACCGGTCGCCTACGCTCTCTCATTCCTCATCTCGATCATCATCGTGAAGGTCACCATCGCTTACTTCTTCGATCGAACGAGGGGACGACTCTCGCCTAGGGGATACCGTATCGCCCTCGGGGTATGCGGGATCGGGATGTTCGCATTCGCCGCAGGGTTCGCTTACCAGGCATACGGACTCGTACCAGAGATATTCTGAGTGCGAATCATAGGGTGCTGGGGCCGCCTATCGGCATTTCCTGCAAAGACACACCAGATCGTAGGGAAGGCCCCACGGAAATGGTCCCGTATATCCCTTGGTCGACTATGTTGTGAGAGAGACCGAACCACGGACGGCCGTGAGCATCGACTAGTATGTCGATGAAGTCCCCGAAGCCCCCGCATCTGTTGTATCCGCAGTCTTCTGTAGTATCCAATGGGTCTCCCACTTCGTTGACCTGCACCGTCGTGATTAGTGGCATTGGGCTGAATGCGTCAGTAATCATCCCGATGTACCCATTCCAATTGTCTCCGCCCGAATCTCCGATATACGCGAATGCCACCATCCCTGAGTCTCCGGCAGCAATCGCCGGGAAGCCGGTTCCATTCAATCCAGCAGGGGGGGCGATCATCAGCGGGGCGCTCCAACTGCCCCCTTCATCCGTTGAATAGCTGTAGTATGGCATGTTGTCAGAACCAATCCACATCACATGGACGTTGTCATCCTCATCGGGGTAAACCTGGGCCTCCTCGAAGTTCCAAGTCTGCGCAGTTCCGGTGGTTTCGGTCGGAAGTGGGTGCTCGGACCAGGTGAGGCCCCCATTGGTACTCTTGTAAATCGAGTATCCTTCCCCGTTACAACCGGGATTCCCCCGGTAGAAGTTACCATTGTTTGAACCGACCATGTGACCTGTCAAACCCCCACTATTGCAGTCGGTCGGTGCACCCGGAACCTCCGGCCCCCATGTCGCCCCCCCGTCATTGCTGGTCGAGCAAACGGGGTATGGGTAGTTCCCGTTCACGCAGAACACCCAAGTGGTTTCGTGGAAAAGGGCATTGTAGGGGGAGGAAGCGATCGTCTGGTGATCTTGAACCGACCAACCCGTTGCAGGGGTCGGGCCTATCCATGACCCGCCCTCGTTGTCAGACCATTCGACAGTCATGCCGAGAAGCGCATGCATGTCGAACTTCATGATACGATCAGTCCATGGATCGACGTACACGTAGGGATCATTACTGTTCGGTACTGGCAACAGTGCACTATACACGTCTTGGCACGTGTATTCCGAAATATTGGCCATTCCAATTAGGCCACTGCACTGCACAATCGCCGTAGAACCCGCAACTCCATTGCCCCAGCTGCTCATGTACAGGTTGTCCTGTGATGTAATTCCGATGGTAGGCTCAAAGGTGGAGAAACCTATCCCATAGTATGTTCCAATTGCACATACTGGGGCGTTACCATCTGTCAGATTGCCGACTTCTGGGTTTAGCGTTGCATCCGTCGCGTTAGCAAAATGGTACCAAGTAGTGTTGCTAATCGAGTCGCCCTGTTCCGAGCAGAGGGTATCGAACAAATCTAGTTCCTCAATGACCTCTTTATCCTCGCCGAAGCACCCGCTCACTGAAGTTAGTATCAGGAGGGAAACAATACTGAGTGCGACGACTCTCATGATATAGCGGCCGAGCCATCCCTACATCAGTTGTACGGATTATCGTCGGAATCGGTATCAATGAACCCGATGACCAAACAAATTAGATTCGACAAAGGGTTTTGTTGAAATTACATCACGTGAGCGGAGAAATTGTGAGATACGTCCCATTACTGCTGGTGGTGTTGATTATCAGCGCCCCGGGATCGATTGGAGTGATAGAACAGTCACAGACAATCAACACCTCGAAGATGAGTTCAGAACTACTATCCGCGCTGGACTCGGAAGAGAACATAGAGGCAATAGTACAATTCTACAGTTCACCAGGAGACTCTACCTGGGAGAGAGTCGAATCCATTGGAATTGAAGTAATCTCGAAGTTGAGCATCCTACATGGTGGCCTGATTACAGGTAGCGGCGAGGAAATAGCAGAGCTTTCCACAAGATCATTCGTGAGCCACATCGAGGCAAACGTCCCCATCGAGCACTTCTATCTGCCCGGCGATCAGGACGACTACGAGTCAATGATGCACGAGACGGTCAGGTGGGTCAATGCCAGCTTGGCCTGGCATAGAGCGATAATCGGAACAGACGGGGTGGTCAAGACCGAGAGCGACCTTTCCTTCTCAGAGTACGATGGAAAGGGCGCTACAGCGGTGGATTTGGACACAGGGGTAGATGGGGAGCATCCAGACTTCGATTGCGGAGAGCCTTGGACGGGTGAGAAGCTAATCTGGTCGGCAAAGTGGACCGGATTAGCTTGGGTCGACGCTCCTAACTGTAACTCGGATACATCCAGCGGCCACGGCACTCACGTCGGTGGGACAATCGCAGGAAACGGCGACGCTTCCGGGGGCAGGAGACTCGGCACTGCGAAGGGAGCAACCATAGTAGCCTTGGGTACGGGCGACGGGGCTTCCATTTTCGCCGCCGTGCAGGGACTGGAGTGGACATACGAGCACAGCAGGCCAGGGCTAAACCAGTACAATATTCGAGTGGTCTCCAACTCTTGGGGCACTAACGGCGATTACAACCCCTCCAATGCTGTCACATTACTGACTGACATGCTCACCTACGACAACAATGTAGCCGTAATTTTCGCAGCATCCAACAGTGGCGGTAGTGGGGGGGAGTCTGAGGACGATCTCAGGACAAACGTGTACGCCAACACCCCATCTGCAATCTCGGTTGCCGCGTTGGTGCACGAAGGAAACGCCGTGACCTCTTTCTCCAGCAGGGGTTGGATGACGCAACAGCACACTTGGCCGGATATCGGTGCACCTGGCAGGAACATCTGGGCAACTGCCCCCCGGGCGACGGCAATCGACGCTTCGACAAGGACCCAGGGCGATTTGTACTACATGGCCATCTCTGGAACAAGTATGGCCACACCGCACATAGGGGGGATAGCGACTCTACTGCTAGCAGCAGCACCATCTCTTGGGGTTGCAGACTACCAAACCGAAGATCACGACCACCTGGAAAGCCTGTATTTCAACGACACCGCGAAGGGGATCCAATTCGATGACTGGGAGGATAGGAACGAATCGAGAGTCCACGAGATAGAGTTGATCTTGGAACTGACCTCTCACTACGAGGCTCTCCGCAACTCCTGCGAGGAGGGCAATGACGACGATCCCTGCAATGATATTCCTGACGACTGCTACGTCTCGGAGCAGACCGAAAGATGCCATGACTGGAGGGTCGGCCATGGCTTGGTCGATACCGATAGGGCATTGGCGCTGTCTCGGACACTGCAAGTGATGAGGGATCCGAACGAGGATGGTTTCCTGGACTTCCCACAGGCCACGGTGTGGGATGCATACGATCACTATGAGAAAATAATGGACACACGTGAATTACCACTGAAGACAGACCAACTCAGGCACGCATGGAAGGGCGAGTGGAGTCATTTCAACAACGGCCCGACGAGCACCTTCGGAACCTATGCGACCGAGGACAGGCACTATGTCTGGGTCCCGAACGGAACCTATGAGATGCAGATCGCCTTCAGTTCGCTAGATTGGGATTCTAACACGGCCCAAGTCGCCCAAATTAGGCCGAACGTCGATCTTGGCTCTGATGGCGATGACGACGCCCAGGGACAGGGAACGGTCGTCGGTGACACGATCCACATCGTCCTGGAAGTAGAACCAGAGCATTGGGGGGAGTGGGCCGAGTTCGACGTCACAGGGACTGCTGTCTCTCTACCAGTCACTGGAATACTCTCCGGGTCCGAGTTCATGGAGCCCCGGGTCCCCTACACATTCGATGTTCTACTCACGCTGGATGTGTCCAAGCAGCACACAGTAGAGGTGCCTCTGAGATATGACGGGTACTCCGACCTAGATCCAGCACAGCCATCCGACCTGTATGACCCGGACTCCTCGTTCGACCTCCTGATGGTTAGGCCGGTTTACGACGAGAGTATGATTCCAGCCTATGAGGAGAACTCAGCAATATCCGCGAAGGCCAAGTCGGTCATTATTCCAGTAGTGGCATTCGGGACCACCATTTTCCTACTGGCATCATTCGTGGGACTTTTCCTGTGGATGAAAGAACTCGGCAGGTACGAGGACGAGGACTTAGAATCCGAGATGTAAGATCAATAGAGCCCACTTACTTCCATCCATACTCTAGGATTGGGGGTATGGTGTCCAAGACCGATTCACTCGGCTCCTTCCAGCTCATACCCAGTTCTCTCTTGGCAGGAGACGCATCCCAAAACAGCCTCTTGCCCAAGTGCATCCTCGCCCACGACAGGCTCACCCTTGGATGGAAGAACGAGACAATGAGAGAGAGCCAGTAGGGAATCTGGCGTGTGGGCACTCTCAATGACGGATTCTCTGCGTTTATTGTCCTGGCGATATCCTTCCACCACATCTGACCAGAGACGACTAGATACCTCCCGGCATCCTCTCCCTTAGTCAGCGCCCTGACATGGGCCTCGGCTACGTCCCTCACATCCACTATGCTGATGTGCATGGGAATCACGAAGGGGATCTCCCGCCTAAGGAGCATCATCAGAAACGACGGACTACCATCGAGATGCCTCTTAGATAGCGGTGGACCTAGCACGACACACGGGTTGATTGTAACCATCCGAACCAAACCCTCCTTCGAAGAATGCCAGTCCCTGACCAACCTCTCAGCACTATACTTCGCTAGGCCGTACGGGTTTTCCTCAATTGTCGCGTCATCCGCCCAAGTCTCTGTCGTCAGAGTCTGCCCATCCTCCCACGAACTAGGCCTAATTGCAGCGGTGGAGGAGGTGTGAACAAGGCACTTCACGCTGTCCGTAGAATCAATCGCATCGAGGACGTTCCTCGTTCCCACCACACTGGGGTCGACGATCTTCTCCTGCGCCCTCTTTGATTTCAGTACTACGACCGCCGCCGTATGAATCACTGACTCGCAACCGGACACGGCGTTATGCACCGATTCGCTCTCGAGGAGGTCCATCTCTACAATCTCCAAGTTCCCGCCATCAGAGACTGACAAGGATTCGAGGTGATCGACTCTTTCGGGATCCGACGAATCCCTCACTGTGGCCCTAACACTCATCCCCTTGGACAGTAGGTTTGCTACTATGTGGCTTCCAATGTATCCACTGGCACCTGTAACCAATACTGTTCCCGAATCGCCTGAGTCTCCAACCACGTCATTGGTTAGCCAGCGACTC
>CAXEIX010000031.1:0-8659 GCA_963996605.1 uncultured Candidatus Poseidoniales archaeon
TGGTTGCTGAGAAGATAGCTGAAAAGACGGGTCTACCATTCATTAGTGCTGAAAATAAGTTCGCTCAACTAGCCGCACACGATGCAATCGTCGCTGCCTCAGGCTCTCTCAACACTCTCTCAGCATCTCTAATGAAAATCGCCAACGATATTCGGTGGCTAGGCTCCGGTCCTAGGTGCGGATTCGGAGAGCTTGCCCTTCCAGCCAATGAGCCGGGATCCAGCATCATGCCCGGAAAGGTGAACCCTACTCAATCCGAGGCGATGACGATGGTTTGCTGCCAGGTAATGGGAAATCACGTTGCAATTACAATTGGTGGCAGTCAGGGGAACTTCGAATTGAACGTTTTCAAACCGATGATGATACACAATCTCTTGCACAGTATAAGGCTACTTTCTGACACTTGCGTGTCCTTCTCCGACAGGTGTGTTGTTGGCTTGGAAGCGAACAAAGAGAAAATATCTGACCATTTGGAGAACTCATTGATGTTAGTGACTGCACTTAACCCTCACATAGGGTATGACAATGCTGCTAAGATAGCAAAGAACGCTCATGAG
Organism: uncultured Candidatus Poseidoniales archaeon; assembly: GCA_963996605.1. GTDB lineage: Archaea > Thermoplasmatota > Poseidoniia > Poseidoniales > Thalassarchaeaceae > UBA36. The sequence continues at coordinate 558 of CAXEIX010000031.1, forward strand.
AAAGGATTGACACTGAGGGAGAGTGCTATCGAACTCGAGCTACTCAGCGACGATCAGTTCACAGACTGGGTGAAACCCAGGGAGATGACGGGTCCGAGTTCATAGAGAAAGCACGACTACGTTCGGAATCAGAAGAAGAATATGGGCCGAATCAGGTGGGAGCAACAGGGGGTTCCGCACATGGGGGAGCTTCCCCCCCTGTTAACTCCGCAGGGTCCGGGTGTCGCCTGGGCCCGAAGGCCCAGGTTTCCCCGGGTAGATGACTCCGGAACTTCGTGCTCTTCCTTTGTCTTTTTCCGACTCTTGTGAGATCTCCCTCTCAATCGCCGCATCCGTTTCAGGTACTTCGTCTCCGCTTTTCCTTCCACGTCTCGATACTGACTTCTCCACGGATCTCTCCGCCCTTGTTGCCCAGTGTTTCCCTCGGTTTCCTTCCCCTTCGTTTCCTCCGGTTTTCTCCACTTCGTTTCCCACTTATGTGACCCAGGATTATTCTCTTCCCCCTACGCACATGTATCTCTTCAGCTCCTATCTCGCTCTCCCCTTCGTTTCCTCCGGTTACTCCGATTTATTCACCGCGACCTTTGCGTCCACAGACGCTCCAGCCTTTCCCCGAGACTCTTTCGTTTCTCGGTTCTACCGCCTCGGTTTCGAGGCTCGGTTTTTGTGGCCCGCGAGTCGCGCCGAAGCGCCCTCACACCACTCCCCCGGAGCGGCAAAAATCACAGGGTGATGGATGGCTCATAAACATTTCGCTAATATTGCCGCAGTTCACTGGAAATAAGGGTCTCTGACAGTGTTTTTCCACTGCAAATTACCCTCCGCGCAGTCCGCGTATTTTCCTCCTCATCTCTGAACTCCCTTCTCCTTCTGCCATTTCTTCCACTGGCCGGGAGAAACGACGCCGAAGCACATCACCCTCCACAACAAAGATGCAACCAGCATCATCTCCAAAGCAAATTACCCCTTCATCACTGAAAGCAGATACAATTCTAGAATTATGTGACATCTCAAATTCCACACTCCCTCCTTTAGGATCTATCAGTGATATTGTAGATTCACCATTACTCGAAGATGATACCCAAGCTCCTTTTTCGGCAACTAAAGACGGTCCAAATCTTAGGACATCAATCACTCCACTAAGATTAATCGACCAAGAACCCAAATCTTTGCTAGAAGAAACACTTCCCGATTCCATTCCAACCACCCAACCACCTAAGTAGTCAATTGCACGAACCGAAGACTCAACTTGAGAGACGGACATTATTCTATGTTCAACGATTTCTGAGACTGTCCCGTCGCTATGCCCCAGTACTACAGGCCTCCCTTTGCCCCCGATTCCAATTGTCACAGGTTGCCGTTGTTCCAATTCAGGATACTCTACACCATTCTCAGAAACTATCGCAAAACCAGATTTAGGACGACTGAGCCCCAATATCATTTTATCTTCTTGTTCAGATAATGACCAAGCCCTACCAACCGTCTCCCACCTATTCCTAACTTCACCTTCAAAATCGATTTGCCAGACAACCCCTTCTGAATAGTCTTGAATCTCGAAGTTGTAGACAGATGTCGTTACCCATACAAATCCATTAGAAATCCTAACAAAATCGCTCGAACCTTCCAACCTGACACTCCATATTACTTCGCCAGAATGCTTCCCAATTGCATGAATATTATCGGACTCAGTTAGGAAAAAAATCTCATCATCGTAGTCTGAATCGGAGCATGGTCCTTCAAAATTGAGTCTCCACAACTCCACTCCCCTAGAGATATCCCAACACGCAACTTCCCCGGATCTGGATCCAGCGAATAGAAAATTATTCGAAACTCTAACGAACACGCATTCGCCGTCAACTTCTCTAACGTAGGAGGAATAACTCTCCAGACTTACTGCAGTCATTGAGTACCTCTTTGGAATATCAAGCAATTACCCCGTACAGCCTCTCTACCTTTGAAGTCAGATATCTCACGAATGCGTCGGGTGAAGGAGACGAACCCGTCGCCTCTTCGATAAGATCCGCTGGCCTTAGCACACTCCCTCTGTTGTGAACATTCTCCCTCATCCAACCTAGAATATGCTCGAAATCACCACTTCTAATCTGATCATCATGCGTAGGTAGATCATCCCTAGCAGCCTCAAGTAGTTGTGCAGCGTATAGATTACCTAGTGTGTATGTGGGGAAGTATCCGATAGCACCCATGGACCAATGAACATCCTGAAGGATCCCAAGGGAACGATTTGGAGCCTTAATTCCTAGGTACTCCTGATACATCTCATCCCAAGCATCGGGTAATTCGTCAACTTCTATTTCACCTGCGATTAATTGTTTTTCAATCTCATACCTAATCATGATGTGTAAATTGTAAGTCGCTTCATCGGCATCCACCCTAATTAGCCCAGGCTCCACTAAATTCACTGCTTGCCACAATTGCTCGGAGCCAATGCCATCCATATTATCCGGGAAGTACTTCTTCCAAAGTGGTAGTGACCACTCACAAAACTCCCTTGATCTTCCTACTTGGTTTTCCCAAAGACGACTCTGACTCTCATGAATCCCTAGTCCATTCGCCTTTCCGGCCGGTTGGAAATCAAATTGTCTAGGACGCCCCTGCTCGTAAGTGCCATGACCAGTTTCGTGCATCGAACCGAATAAAGAACCGAACGGCTCGTCTTCTCTGTAACGAGTTGTCCATCTAACATCATCTGGATTTGGCCCCCCACAGAACGGATGGGTCGACAGGTCTCGTCTTCCCGCAGAGAAGTCGAAGCCAATCGCCTCTGAGACTCTCTGGCTCAACTCTTCCTGGGCAGCTTGATTCCATGAGTTATCTTCTACCCATGATATATCAGGCCTATTCCCGCTGTTGACCACTGCTCTAATCAGCGGGGCAACATTGTCCCGAAGCCCCGAGAAAAGAGGATCCAACCTCTTTACGGTTAGTCCGCTTTCATACAAGTCAAGAAGCGCATCATATCGCAGGTTTTCATAACCATAGAAGTCTGCCTTCTTCCGGGCATGCTCTATCGCTATGGCAAGGTCATCTCTAAAAATTGAAAAATCATCTTTTTGACGAGCCTCAGTCCAAGAAACAAGCGCTTTTGATCTGTGCTTGGCCATCTCTTCCACGAATTCTGTTGGTAATTTGGTCGCTCTATCGTAAGACTCCCTGGCAAGTCTAATGTTAGCTCTCTGAACATCATCAAGATCATCATCCAACTCAATCTGTTCCAACAAAGATCCAATCTTCGAGTCAGTCAGCCTCTCGTGCGAGGTCTTCGAGATCCATGCAAGCTGCTCTGCTCTCAATGGTGCGGCCTTTGGAGGCATCAAAACCTCCTGATCCCAACTTAGAAGGCTCCCAATCTGTCCAACCAAGTCAATATCTTTCAGTCTCACAAGCAGTTCTTCGTATGCACCCATGACCATCCCAAAGAGGACCAAGACACATATGTTACGGCTAATCTGAAACCTCTCAAAAAGCGAGCGTTGATATGGCCCACCACCAATCAAATGCCGAGGAAACGGGCATGTCTGAGAAGGAACTCGTAGATTCCCTCAATAGAGCACTTGCATGGGAACTCAGAGCAATAGCATTGTATTCACATTACTCCGCGTATGTTTCTGGGATTCACAGACTCCATCTAGCTGATCATTTCAACAATGAGGTGAACGAATCCGTCACCCATGCAGCAACCGTCCGTTCGGCCATTGTCAAACTAGATGGGACAGCTATTACAGAGCGCGATGCCACTCCAATTCTCCATACTTCAAATTACAAGGAGATGCTGGCTGAGGCATATGAAACCGAAAAGAAAGCTGTAGAGACCTATAGTGAGATATTGCCATTGGTAGAGAAAATTGGCGATACTGAGCTTTTCGACTCACTGGAAGTAGTTTACTTCGATGAACAGCGTTCAGTCGAGGAACTAAGGATGATGCTGAAGGATTAGAAAAGCCGATTTGGAACACCAAAGTATTACTTCCATTGGTCCCTAACCTTGATGCTATGGCCCTCCACCGTTGATTCTGTGGCACGTAATGATTCAAGACCCACTGTTCCTGTTCCTGATCGAATAGTCCTGCATCTTTGGGAACAGGACTTCCAAGCCGACCACTACACAGTCACATCCGAGGTAACTCGTTCTGGGATTGCAGAATCTTGCGCATTGCATCCTCCAAACGTCTCAAGAGCGATGAGACAATTGATTTCTCAAGGGTTTATCTCTCAGCACAGTAGGTCGATCAGAGGAGACAACCGTAGGCAGAAGACATGGCAACTAACAGAGGACGGTAGGGAGTTTGCTAGAGGGAGAATTTCTGAACTACGCTCGCTCCACGTTTTGGTGAGATCGAAGGATGGCAACGTTCTGGAAATCAGAGCGGATGAGGCCGCCAACAAGTTGCATGCTGGACTTAGCCTGCTTCAAATCCTGATGCACGCCCAACACGAAGGGGTCCTAAATTTTGGAGACATTCGATTCGGAGCGCTAGTTAGAAGAAACGAAGATAATCCACAACCAGAATTAGCCACTGTTCTTACTGGGGCCCATTCAACCTATCATACAAATCCCCCAAAGACACGAAAAATACATGGAAGAAAGGATGAGTTGGGTGATTTGGATGAGTGGTTCAATTCTCAAAGACCACTTCTAGTCATCTCTGGAATCGCTGGTTGCGGAAAGACAACACTAGCATCACATTGGATTTCAGAGATGATGGATTCTAATCCAAGTCTCGAGACTATGTACTACCCATGCCAGCCATGGGATTCTCCACTTGGAATAGCGACAAGCCTACTTCATCGAATTGGTATCACCGAGGAATCAGAAGATCCTTACAATATCTTGGATACTCTTCCCTACAAGCCTGCAGCTAGACTGGAAATAGACGCATTTAGGAGGCGACTAACAGCACACTTGTTGGATGAGAAATTTAAGATAAATGACTCTGAAGGCAGAGCCCAATCAAATGAAATTATTGTAGTCCTAGATGATGTTCACAATATCGGAACCAGCGGAGACCACCTCTTCGGTGCACTACTTCAGACCGCTGAGAAAACCCAACTAAGACTATTGATGATCTCACGAACAAGTCTAGCCTTCTACGATCGTCGATATGTACACACCCTGGACAAGGTTTCGGAATTGGCATTATCGGGGCTTTCGGCAGAAGAAATTGAAGCGTGGATAGAAATGATACAGGTCCCAGAAAATGCTGCTGCATCAGAGATCCACAGAGTAACAGGAGGGCACCCCCTCGCCGTAGAATTACTGGAAATGTACGGACAGACACTACACGAGGACTGGCTCAGATTCTTGGATGAAGAAATTCTCAATGTCCTCCCGGATGAGCACAGGGAGATTCTTTCAATTCTAGCTACCTCAGAACGACCGATCCCCTGGGAGAAGTTGGCAAGTGCTGCAGAAATCGATGGAACCCCTCCAGCACAACTTATTGAGAGGGGACTAATGCTTGAGTTAGATGAAGGAATGTGGTTGCACGAGGCTCTCAGATCAAGACTACTGAGGGATGTTGGAAAGCCATTCGAAGAGAGGCTAAGAAAACTAAACAACGCTGTAGACTAGGACATATGCTTGTCTAGCCAGGAATCCATACTCTGCTTTGGCATAGCCCCGGTCATCCTGTCTACGACCTCACCATTTCTGAATAGAATCAGTGCGGGAATCCCCCTTATGCTAAATCTCCCTGAAGTAAGTGGATTGACATCGGTATTCACCTTTGCAATTGTAATCTCTCTTTCCTCAGCAATCTGTGTCAGGACCGGGGCAACCATCCTGCATGGCCCACACCATGGTGCCCAGAAATCCGCTAGCACCCACTCATCGCTCTTTGTCGTTACTTCAAAGTCTGTATCGCCTGTATCTACAACCTTGCCCAATATCCCACCTAATACGTGGGTGGTTCCCCTCCCTATCAATATGTGTGTCATTGATTAGTTCAGATTAGAAGGTATTGAGAACCGGCACCCCTTCCTAATCGACGAGGAGAGCATGGAAATTACTCCCAGCATACTAACCGCAGACTTCTGCAGACTGGGTGAAACCATCGACGAGGCACTCGATGCTGGAATTGATTGGTTACATATGGACGTCATGGATGGAAATTGGGTAGTCAATCGTACGATCACCTTTGGACCCGCATTGATTAAATCTGTCCGAGAAAGAGTTGGCACTGATGTTTTCATTGATTGCCATTTGATGATTACAAATGCGGAGGAGACTTGGGAGCAATATGCAAATGCAGGCGCCGATATGGTGATTGCACATCTAGAGGCCGTCGATGATTTTCCAAAACTGATTTCTGAAATACATGACTCAGGAGTTAAATCTGGATGTGTGATTAATCCCGACACTCCTATCGACGGGCTTCTCCCATTCCTATCTGAACTTGATTTAGTTCTGGTAATGTCAGTAGTACCCGGAAAGGGCGGCCAATCCTTCATCCCCGAAGTAGAGGGGAAGGTAAGATCACTTCGTGAGGCTATCGACTTTCAGATTGAAAATGGTGGTAGAGAGACAAAACTGATGATCGATGGTGGAATAAAAGATCACAACGCGGCATTGGTAGCTGGATGGGGTATTGATATTGCAGTAGTTGGCTCAGGTCTAATCAACAACCAAGCATCAATCAGCAAGAACTTAGATTCCATCACAAACTCTCTGTAAATCTAATTTATATCCGAGGCACATCTTCCACTATCCATGGTATCTGTAGAGTGGATGAGGCAAGAGATTCTCAAGGTCGTTCCCGATGCAATTGTCGAAGCTACCGATTTGCACGGATCCGGTGATCATTTCCATGTAAGAGTGACATCGGAAAGCTATGAGGGGGTATTGCCACTCCAGAGGCAGAAACCAATACTGAATCACTTCAAGGAGTATATTTCTAACAACACCGTACACGCTCTTGACCTGAAGTGCATGACTCCAGAGCAAGCCGAAGCGTCCACTAACACTGCTTTCGACCCACATGGTCAAGAGCATGAGTTCTATGGGGTGCATATCCGCAGACCAAGGAAGGAGTGATTGAGATGAGTTTTGACTGGACGCCGGAAGAGCTGCAACAAGTTGTTGACGAAAACAAAATTGTGATTTTTATGAAGGGCACACCAGAACAGCCTCAGTGCGGGTTCTCCGCAAGAGGCTCACAGGTTCTCAGTAGTGTAATCGCAGAACTAGGCATGGAGACTTATGCCTGCGTAAATGTCCTTGCAGATTCCAGAGCCAGACCCGCATTGAAGGCATGGTCAGATTTCCCAACCATTCCTCAGGTATTCATCAACGGTGAACTGATTGGGGGATCAGATATAGTTCTAGAGATGTATCAGTCTGGAGACCTTCAGAAGATTCTTGCTCCAGAGTGAGGGATTGGATGCCGACGCCGGCCGATGACCGGCGAATCATGCTAATTGCTCTCTTCGGAGCGATGCTGCTCTCATTCGCACCTGTGTTGTATATTCGATCCGACACTTCTCCCGTAACAGGGGCGTTCTTCCGGATGTTGTATGCTCTCCCCATTCTTATCTTCCTTGTATGGTACTTGAATCGAGACGACCCGAGGGGAATTAGGAATCGGGCGCTCGCCTTTTCCGCGGGCTTGCTTCTAGCAATAGATTTCGTCGGCTATCACAGTGCAATTGACTACATTGGAAGTGGAATTGCAACTCTGATTGGAAACTCCCAGGTAGTAATAGTGACACTGGTCAGTTGGTGGATGTTTGGTGAACGACCCAATCGGATGATAATATTCGCTCTCCCGATGGTAATGCTTGGCCTCATGCTCATTTCCGGAATATGGGACGATGAGCCATATGGTGATGATCCAATAAAGGGAGTTGTGGGTGGGATAGTTGCAGCTATATTCTACTCTTCATTCCTCATCCTTTACAGATTCTCTAATAGGATTCAAGCACCTTCTGTCAATCTCCAATTGGATGCTACCGCAGGGGCTGCAATGGGACTTCTCATTTCCGGGATACTTCCTCTATCCAGACTTGACATAGAACCAATTGACTTCTCGTTCACTTGGCCTGGACATGGTTGGATCATCTTGCTCGCCGCCTCCTGTCAGGTAATT
>CAXEIX010000032.1:0-8600 GCA_963996605.1 uncultured Candidatus Poseidoniales archaeon
TGCCTGATGCCAGAGATGGCTTGAAACCCGTCCATCGTCGTGTACTATATGGTATGCACGAAGGAGGCCATACCTCGGAGAGGAAATATAGCAAGTCTGCGCGTTCAGTAGGAGAAGTGATGGGGAAGTATCACCCTCATGGTGATCAGTCAATCTATGACACCATGGTTAGGATGGCTCAGGATTTCTCACTGAGATACCCACTTGTCGATGGGCAGGGAAACTTTGGTTCGATTGACGGGGACCCCCCTGCAGCAATGAGATATACCGAAAGTAGGCTGGATAAAATCTCAAAACACATGCTAGGGGACATTGAAAAGAAAATAGTCGACTTCCAACCAAACTTCGACGATTCCGAAATGGAGCCGACCGTACTACCTGCAAGGTTGCCAAATCTGCTTTTGAATGGAAGCGATGGGATAGCAGTCGGGATGGCGACAAGAATACCCCCTCATAACCTTACAGAGGTTGCAGGCGCGATAAGATTGCACGTCGATACGATTCTGGAAGAGGGTGTGGAAAGGAAGGGAGTCCCAAACATTTCTCTTGAAGAGTACATGCAGCATGTGAAAGGACCAGACTTTCCCACAGGAGCGACCATCCATGGGATAGACGGCATCGTAGACATGTACTCAACGGGCAAGGGCAGATTCCACGTACGCTCAAAGTGCGATGTCCAAGACGATTCCAGCGGGAAGAAGATCATCATTCACGAGATCCCATACCAAGTCAAGAAATCCGACATGCTAGTCCATATTGCACATTTGGTATCAAAGGAAGTCGTCACCGGGATCAGGGACATACGTGATGAGTCATCCAAAGAAGGGATTCGAGTAGTAATAGAGGTGAAGAACAACTCTGACCCGCATGCAGTACTCAATCAACTTTTCAAATCGAGCAGATTACAAGAGTCCTATTCGGCAAATATGATGGGGATCCTAGATGGCAGACCGGTTTTACTCTCCCTACCAGTGATGCTGCACACATATGTCGGACATAGGGAGGAAATAATCGAGAGGCGGGCTGTTTTCGACCTTGAAAAGGCCGAAACTAGGGCCCATATCCTAGAAGGGCTAGTAAAGGCGCAGGAACGAATCGAAGACGTCCTAAAGGCTGGTCGGGAGAGTTCTGGGAGGGAGCAATTTGAGTCGATACTGCAAGGAAGCGAGAAGCTGCCAAAAATTTCTAAGTTTGACTTCACAAAACGACAAGCTAAGGCTATCGCAGAACGGCGTTTGTACCAGTTAAGCCGCCTGGATGTGGATAAGGTCACCAATGAATTCGAGGACCTGAAGATTAAGATCGCCGATCTAAAAGACATTATCGAATCGAGAAAAAGGCGTTTGGACATATTGATCCAGGAACTTGATGAGATGGTGGAAGGCCATGGTGACGAGAGGCTTTCGGAAATCGATCCGATGCCACTCTCAATGGATAGGGAGGACCTTGTTGCAGAGGAGGCCATTGTAATATCACTCACCACTGACAACTACATCAGGCACTTACCCGTAGAGGCATTCAGACTCCAGAATAGGGGAGGAAAGGGCCTCAAAGGTGTGACTACCAAAGATGAGGACGCGCCCTCCAAGATAGTCACTTGCTTCTCCAAGGATAGGCTCCTAATTTTCACTGACAAAGGAAGAGTATACGGATTGAGAGCCTGGGAGACTCCGTCGGCCAGCAGATATGGCAAGGGCAGCCACATCAGAAACCTCCTAGAGGGAATTCGGGATGACGAGAAAGTAATCTCGATACTCCCGATGGAAAGGTCAATGATAGAAAATCCAGAAGGTCATTTCCTGATGTTTGCTACCGCCAATGGCAGGATAAAGAAGAGCAGGCTTTCCGAATATGCCAGAATCAATCGAAATGGCAAGTTCGCATTGAAGTTCGCAGACGGGGATAGTGACAATCTCGTATCGGTGAGGCCGGCGACAGATGCAGACCACGTTGTACTCGTCTCCGCATCTGGTAATGCCTGCAGATTCATGCCATCTGAGGAGAAAAAAAGGACATCTCCTGAAACTGGTGAGACAGTTACCACCTATGTTGTCAGGGTCCAAGGAAGGATCAGCCAAGGGGTTTCTGGAATGAAACTGGCAAGGGATGACAAGGTCATTGGGATGATCGTGACCGACGACTTTGACACTAGTGTCCTTACAATCTCCAAGTATGGAATGGCAAAGAGGAGCAGATTGGGTTCTGGAGAGATGATTCCTTTGACGGAAGATGGTGATGAGATACTAGACGAATCAGGGGGACGGGTTTTCGAGAGAGATGGCTACAGGAAGACCAATCGAGGGACAAAGGGGGTTAGGACGATGTCATTGAGGGATGGTGATGAGATTGTCGGCGTTAGGCAGATTCCCGACTTGGAGGATCAGTTGTTCATGCTGACTGGTTCAGGAATGATGATCAGGATGGTCTCTGGGCAGACCAAGGAGACCCTTGGAAAGGTGACTAAGGGCACCAGGATAATGGAATTGCGGAATCAGAATCGTACCGGCTATGTGGACGAGATAGTTTTCGTTGCTAGGCTCCCTTCCGATCTAATCAGCACTGAAGAAAGTCTGGGAGAAGAAGAGTAGTCGGACCGTTCTGCTTAAGCACGAATCTCTGGTCGTGTAATTACTGCGGCAGTCGCATAGCCTGGCCATTGCGCTGGATTGCTAATCCAGTGGTGTTTCACCTCGGGAGTTCGAATCTCCCCTGCCGCGCCACCAAAAAGAGGGAGGATTCATCCACGTTAATGCCCTCACAAGCCCGTGGTCGAGTCATGGGACATTCTTGAAACGGGAGCAATCCTGATCTCCATTCTTGTCTTTTTACCACTATTTTGGGCATTTTTTAGGCATCTTAGTCTCAGACCTTCTAACGATAGATCGTGGGTGAATGACAACAAGAGATTGACTACTGCTGAATTCGAGGATGACGAGGTTACCATTCGCAATGTGAGAGACTTCGAATGGCGTAGCAACAGAGATTTCGACGAAAGATGGTTGGATATGAAGATAAATCTGAATGAGGTCTCCAAGATATGGTTCGTTCTGGAATACTTCGACCCATCTAGGAGGCAAATGGCACATACGATAATGAGTTTCGAGATGAGTGATGGGACAAGGATAGCCTGTTCGATAGAGGTCAGGAGGGAGAAAGGAGAGAGGTACCATCCAGTAAAGGGACTCCTCAGGCAATACGAGCTGATTTACGTCTGGGCGACCGAGAGAGACGTGATTGGAGTCAGAACTCGTTGCAGGAAGAGTTCAGTGACCCATCTCTTCGAAGCCGTAGTACTCGGTCCGGGAAACGAGAGGAGGATGCTAGAGTCATATCTTCACAGAACCAACAAACTCAGCCAAAGTCCCGAGTGGTACAACACAATCACCAACACTTGCACGACAAACATAGTCAGCCACGTCAATGAAGTATATCCCGGAAGGGTCCCGCGTGCGGTAGCGGTACTCCTTCCCGGCCTCAGCCCCAAGCTACTTCAGAGGAATAATTTGGTGAGGGTAGAAGGGACAATTGAGGAAACACTGAGGAACAGCATAATAGATGAAAAGGCAAAATCTTGGGATGGAGTGACTGATTTCGGAGATTGGATCCGGGAGCAAGGCAGAGGGGAGCATTCAACTGAATGACTCTGATGCGGTTTTGTGCTAAACATCCATCCACTGAAAAATCCTGGTAGGATTCGATGGTTCCTACCGCCATCGAAGAGTCACATGATTCGCTGGATTGCACTTGCATCTCAATCAGAGTCATGGACAAATCTGGTTTTCCAAGGACGCCCCGGCAAGGATATCGAATCGATGGCCGGGTGCATGGAGAAGATGGGGGCCTACATAGGCCGGGAGGAGCAAAAGTGGGCAATTAGAGGAAAGTTGGATGGACTTGATTTACCCGAATCACCCCTTGATTGCGGCAACTCAGCCACTACAGCAAATTTCGTCTCAGCGATAGCAGCGTGCATGAATGGCTCGGTAGAAATTGATGGTGATGCATCTCTGAGAAGTAGAGACCTGTCGCCTATGACTTCGGCACTAAGAGAATTAGGATGCGATGTTTCTTCCGATCATCTCCCATATACTGTTACTGGTCCAATTACCAGAGACTATTCCACCATAGATGAGTCGTTCTCTAGCCAGACTCTTTCTGGGATGATACTAGCATCTCCTGGATTTCCCATAGAAGTGAAAATATCACTCGAAGGTAATTCAGTTAGTCGGTGGTATAGGGATTTAACACTCGAATCTAGTATTTTGAGTGGTTGGACAGGAGAGTATGCCGATATTGTTCACCTATCCCCTTGGACCGTTGGAACACCAGAAATTATCGAAATCCCGGAGGAATCGAGCCTATTCCCAATCGCACTTCTTTTCGATAGCCTACATGGCACAGAAAGCCTGGATTACAGCAAATTCCAAGGCACTCCGGTCGGTTCTACAGTAGAAATAGCAACCTCAGGGAGGTCTGAAAAGGTCAGCCTACGAGACACTAGTGATGTTATTTCGCCATTGGCGGCATTGATGGCAATGGGGGATGGGGGTGAAATTGTGGAAGCAGCGCATGCACGCAGAAAGGAATCCAATAGAATAGTTTCAACAATCAGAATGCTATCCTCATTTGGTATTGAAGTGGAAGAAAGAGTAGGGGGCTTGTACATTTCCGGTAGTCAGCGTCCGAGGGCCCCATCAGGAGCAATTGATTGTGAAAATGACCACAGGCTGGCAATGACTGCCGCTGTTTTGGCCACTAAAGTTGGAGCTGAATTATCGGGGCATGAAATATGCGATGTCACGCACCCAGGTTTCTTCGAAATGATCACCCCTGAACTAGCGGGCATGTGATACTGTGTTGGGTATTTATTGGAAAAAGAACATGAGCACACATCTTCTTCTAGTTCTAGTTGCAGTAATATGGGGCTCTACTTGGGCCGCAGGAAGATTTCTGAGTTATGGATTGAACGAGGATAACCCTGCCACACTCAGTCCGGCAACTTCTGCTTGGTTGAGATACGCATTCGCGGTTTCGATATTCTTTATCTGGTCGATTTCAAGCCGGGGCGAACGATCGTTTCGATTTCTACCGCCTGATCGTGAATCTTGGTTTTTCTCGATTTGGCTGGGGCTTCTGGGTACTATGGCCTACCAATTGTTATTCATGCATGGGATGAGTTGGACTGCTGCTGGGGATGCATCCCTAATCATCCCCATGAATCCAGTTTTCACCGTCCTACTGGCAGCCCCCATGTTGGGGCAGAGAATCTCAGCAAGAATGTCCGTTGGACTACTGGTTGGGATCTCTGGAGTGGCCGTCGTCGTGGGTTGGAGCCCCAATTCAGGGATTCCAATAGAGCATAGGGTCATAGGAGATTTGATGATCCTCTTAGCTGCACTTTCCTGGGCGGTTACTAGCAATCTGACGAAGATTATGCTTTCATGGGGACGTGGCTTCTCATCACTAGAGATTGTAGTCTGGTATTCTGTAACTGGCTGGGCTTTGCTTACCCCATGGGTTATTGCTGAGAACTGGGGTTCTACGATTCCAGAGCCAAGCTCGGCAGAATGGCTTACAATTGCATACCTAGGGATAATATCCACCGTCTTATCCTACGTTCTGTTCGCAAAGGGTATCGAGGTTATTGGCCCTACCGCTGCCTCTTCGTATGTCTTTCTTGTTCCGGTCTTCGGAGTCCTGGGCGGATGGATACTTCTTAGCGAGGAGATTGGTGCTTCCATGTTACTCGGATTCGTTCTTATCGTAGTTGGAGTTACGGAAGTACAGAGGGAAAGCGAACGGTTGTCAACATTTTCCTGATGGAGGCTGCTGCCTCACCGTTAAATACGGAGGGTCGGTGGCCGGCGAACGAGGTGATTGATTGGCACGTAAACCGGCAAAGATGTATAGGCAGATCAAGGGGCAGTCATTCACCAGGAGGGAGTACACAGGCGGAGTCCCAAACAACAGGATTCTCCGGTACCACATGGGCAACAGGAAGAAGTCAGAGACAGGTGGATTTCCAGTGGCTATTGAGTTGCGATCTGATAATGCTTGTCAAATCAGAGACTCGGCTCTAGAGGCTGCAAGGCAAGTGGCAAACTCGACAATAAGAGAAGAAGTCGGGCCAATGGGTTATGCACTCAGGATGCATACGTATCCCCACCAAATCTTGAGGGAGAACAAGCAAGCGACTGGAGCCGGTGCCGATAGGGTATCACAGGGAATGCGTCTATCATTCGGCAAGAACGTAGGAACAGCAGCCAGAGTTCAGAGGGGACAGACCATTATTTCTATCAAGACCGAGGCTGAAGGTTACCTTGCAGCGAAGGACGCGTTGAGGAAGGCGGGTTGCAAATTCCCTACGCCATGCACCACCAAGGTCGTACAAGGCTCCGAGCATTTGAAGGGCCTAGTGTGAGGCCAAGGGATTATGTCCCAAACGGATCCGCTGAAGGTCTTGCAAGATTCGCTAAGGGGAGCACCCATAATTTGGAAGGGTGAGTACCCATATTTCATACACCCAATCTCGGATGGGATTCCCAGGATGGAAGCAGAGGTTCTTAGAGCTACGAGGGATCTTATCGTTAGCATGGTTGATTGGTCCCAAATTGACTTGATCGTTAGTGTTGAGGCCATGGGCCTCCCTCTTCTAGCAGCGGTGGGGGAGGCCACTGGTAAGCCGACGGTGGTCATTCGGAAAAGGTCCTATGGCATGGAGGGCGAGGTCAGGGTTGATGTTTCAACGGGCTACTCCAGTTCGACGGCCTACATCAACGATATTTCCCCTGGAGAGAGGTTACTGATAGTTGATGACGTGATTTCAACCGGTGGCACGCTAGAGCCCCTGCTCGAATCTCTCGAAGGCATGGGAGCAATTCTGAAAGACGTTATCGTGGCGATAGAAAAGGGAGAAGGAAGGGTAAGGCTCTCGGAAGAGAGGCCGGAGTGGCCAATTAGAACCCTCTCCAGAATCGACATAGTCGATGGAAAAGTGGAGATTATACAGTAGCAGGTGATTAAATGGATCTGAATAGGCATGAGTTCGAGCTCGATGAGCTGATTAAGAGGATCAAGGAAAACGACAACCGACTTGTTGCACTCCAGGTTCCAGAAGGCCTGAAGATGCAAGCACTGGAAATGATGGATGAAATCGAAGAGGATACCTCTGCCAGGATAATCCTTGCAGCCGATCCCTGTTACGGCGCTTGCGACCTTGTCCATGACAAGATGCAGCGAATGGGAGTGGAGCTTGTTGCCCACATGGGTCACTCACAAATGAATATCGATTCTGGAATGCCCACTGAATTCATCAACGTGACTTACGATGGTGACCCTGCAATAGATCCAGTCCTGCCAATCCTGTCTGCACATCGTAAAATAGCAGAAATGCGCCTCTCTGAGACTTCGAATGAGGATGGGATGAGCGAGGAAGAGGCAAAGGAGAGGTTCATGGATGCAGTTGGCAGGGTATCTCCTCTGAAGGGAGCAAAGTTGGGCCTAGTTGGGAGCATACAGCACCTCCATCTCATTTTCGACTACAAGGAGAGGCTTGAATCTGCAGGTTTCGAAGTAGAGGTTCCAGTTGGTGGTGCTAGACTTTCATTCCCCGGACAGGTTCTAGGATGCAATTATTCCGGAGATAGCGATGATATCGGGCACTATCTTTTCCTCGGAAGCGGTGATTTCCACCCCATTGGTTTGGTCCTCCACACGGGAAAACCTTTGGCAATGCTGGACCCATACACTGGTGGTGCTGAGGAAATGTCATTTGAGAGAATCGAGGGCATCCTCAGGCAGAGGTTCGGGTTGATTATGTCATCTGATCAAGCGAAGACTTTTGGAATTCTAATTGGCGAGAAGCCCGGCCAGATGAGGAGGAACCTGGCACTGAGGATGAAGAGGAAGCTGGAAAAGCACGGCAGGAAGGGCTACCTGCTAGCATTAGAGCACGTTGGCCCTGAATTAATCGACTTCTACCCTGTGGACGCATTTGTCAATACTGCATGCCCGAGGATAGCGATTGACGATTCGGTTCGTTATGCAAAGCCCCTACTAACTCCATTTGAGCTTGAGGTTGTCCTAGGCGAAAAGAAATGGGAAACTGGGTATAAGTTCGATGAAATACCATAAGCCGTTTTGGATAGACTTCGCCATCCGTCATCTAATCTGATCAGAGAGCATCTCTAGATGCTGGGACGTCGAGAAGATTACTCTTCTTCGTCGTCGCCCAAGAGAGCTTCCCAGTCAAGGTCATCTTCTGCGGACATGAAGTACAGTGCACCCATGGCAACTGCTAGTAGCAATCCAACGATGTCTTGAGTGCTGAATCCGGTATCTGGCCTCATTGCATCCATTCCGCCGATTCCAATAAGATCGATGATGAACAGCTTTTCGTCGCCGCCACCAAGCAATCCTGCCATGTTTACAACAACGAAAATTAAAATCGCGGCTGCCCCGATAAGAAGTCCCATTCTCTGTGTGTCGTCTAACTCTACCATAGTAATACCTGTACTACCCCAAGGGTAATGAGTTATTAATGTAAATGGTGACCTATTGAGAAATAATCTGGCGAAAATCCTCTATGTAATGTCTACTGA
>CAXEIX010000033.1:0-7582 GCA_963996605.1 uncultured Candidatus Poseidoniales archaeon
TCTCTAAGCCCCCATAGTATGGCTCCGAAGCAGAAAACTATAGCTTCGAGATCTGACATATTCACCACAAGTGGATTGGCCTCGGCGCTGTCCCGGCGCCGAGGCCGGTGAAGTACTGGCAAGTGCTGGCGTAGCCAAACAGTCATCGCCCTTGCGGGCTCCTTCACTGGGACATGTCTCTAGTATGGTAGGGAGGCGATAAACTCAGCGCCGGATTGCCGCTCTAATGGAGGGATCTTTGGCCCCTGATACTTCCCCCTCCATTGGCCTGATTGGCAACCCTAATCGCTTGCAAAGCTCTAGATGAGGGGCCGACCAAGGGTGGGAGCATCGTTTGCTGGCCTCGTACCCGAGGACCGTGATTGGCTCGAGTTCGCTCAGCCAATCTCCGTTCTGCATCCTGCCGGAGATTCTGACCCAGGAATGGTCGAACCTCCTAGTCTCGTGTTCGAACTTCCTCAATCCTGCCTTACCCAACCTACTCAGCAGGAAGTCCCTGGGGATGGCTCGAGGGACTATGGCTAGGACCTCGTTGCCATCGAACATGTAGGCGACAGGCCCGAGATCCATCGAGTCGAACAAATCCTGCGCCCTGTCGACCGCCTCTCTGGGCTCGCCCCATCTAATCGGGAGCCATGCAATCACAGCTGACCTGTCACTAGTCCCCTTCACATGGCTGCTGACCTCCAGGCTGAGGTTCTCTTCCCCATCCTCCCTCCTCTTCTCGAGAACGACCCTTGGACGCATCCTAAACCTGAAACTGGGGCGTTTTATCGGTGGCCTCTTGGGGATGCTAACAGCCGAAAAATGCCTGGGGACCTCACCTATCCAGTCCTTCACTGGTTTCTCTATCAGGCCTTCTTCCAAGATGGTGCAAGCAAATCCGGTGGAGCCGTGTAGTGTTCCGGGTAGCCTGATTATTCTGCGAGTGTCAGGAGTCACGACCGGATCGACCGGATGGCCGGCATCGAGTGCCTTATCCAGTAGCTTCCTCCTCTGCTCCCTTACCATCTCCTCCCTCTTGGATGGATCTGGTTCCGAGAAGGCTGACCTGTCTGGGTCTCGGGCAATAAGGTGGAATCCCTTACCTCCGGAGAATGAGATATGCTGAATATCGAGATCAGTGGCCTCAGAGATCCATTCTCTCAGCCTCATTGCCGCCACTCTTGCCTCCTCGAGCCTTCTGATACAGAAAGGTCGCATGTCTATATCGAATACGACCTTGTGGTCCAGGAGAATCGGGGGTGGTTTTTTGCCATCCTTGAGTCGAGGCAAATTGACTGGGTCGAGCCATGATGAGGTGGAAACGAAGACGTCTCTCGGCATTGATCCATTGAAGTCCCTGACAAGCGACTGCCCGGACGAAATCCTCCTCCTAGATGTGACCCATGGCCCCTTTATCGTCCGCCACCTGAATTGGTGCCTGGTTGGCTTATCCAACCACGAAAGATCAATCCCCGATCCATCTGAGTAGTGCTCAGAGAGGATTCTCTCTGACCAATCTGGAGCATCTGCCATAGGCCCCAGAACTAGTTCTAGGTATTGGACTAATCCCCAACATGGTCAAAGAGGCTGGGCTACTCGGGATACTGTGAGCGACCATCTTGTAGTTGTGAACTTCAAGACATACCAGACCGCTCACGGCGCTTCGGCCGAGGATCTTGCTCGGGCTATGGAAAGCATAGAAACAGATGCCAGGATGATTGCAGTCGTATCGGCGTTTGACCTGTCCTCTGTCGTGGCTGCAGCCCCAAATCTGGAGGTCTGGTGCCAACACCTAGATCCAGTTGGATTTGGCTCCAATACTGGATGGTTACATCCCTCTACCGCAATCGAGAGAGGAGCTTCGGGCACGCTCATCAATCATGCAGAACACAAGGTCAGTCTCGAGCATGTGGCAATGCTGCTCGAACAGGTGCCGGAAGGATTCGAGGTCTGCGCATGTGCCGCTGATGTGGAGGAGGCGAAGGCTCTCGCAGCTTTGGAGCCTGACTTCGTCGCTGTGGAACCGCCTGAATTGATTGGCGGGGATGTCTCCGTTACTAGTGCTGATCCAGAAATTGTCAGTGGGACTGCTCAAGCGGTGAAGGATGTTTCAGGATCCGTTGGAATTCTTTGTGGGGCTGGCGTGAAGACCGGTGCTGACGTTGCCAAGGCGAATGACCTTGGGACTTCAGGGGTTCTTCTGGCTAGTGGGGTGACAAAATCAGACGATCCAGTCGCGTCATTGAAGGATCTTGTCAGTCTCCTATAGACGTGTAAATTCTGGAAAATTTTGACCAGAGGGCTTTTGTCACAGACGGTCATGGAAGACTGATTACAATGGGCGACAAGGGGAGCGAGAAAATCGAAAGAATTGGCAAGAAGAAGTACGGTGCGGAGTTATTCAGACTACAACTTGAATTGATCAAGTTGCAGGAATGGGTGAAGGCAAAGGGACTCAAAGTTGTGGTTGTCTTCGAAGGCAGGGATGCTGCTGGCAAGGGAGGCGTAATCAAGAGGATCTCACAGTACCTCAACCCAAGGGTTGTGAGAGTAGCTGCTCTACCTGCACCGACAGAGAGGCAGAAGACAGAGTGGTATTTCCAAAGGTACGTCAATCATCTTCCTGCAGCTGGAGAGATAGTTATGTTCGACAGGAGTTGGTACAACAGAGCAGGAGTTGAGAGAGTGATGGGTTTCTGTGATGAGGATGAATATGACGAGTTCATGAGATCATGCCCTATGTTCGAGAGGATGCTCATGAGGTCAGGTACGATTCTAATCAAGTACTGGTTCTCAGTATCCGATGACGAGCAACTGAAGCGATTCAAAGCAAGGCTAGCCGAACCGCACAAGAGGTGGAAGCTGAGTCCAATGGACCTAGAGTCGCTTACTCGCTGGGAAGACTACTCCGAGGCGAAGGACGTGATGTTCGCGCATACGGATACAAAGCAGTCCCCATGGTTCGTAGTAAACTCGGACATCAAGAGGCATGCGCACTTGAATTGCATCAGTCACCTTCTCTCTGTGATTGACTACAAGGACCTCACACCAGAGCCAATTGAACTCCCAGATAGGAAAAGCGCAAGAGGTTACGTCAGGCCACCAATGACCGAGCAGACCTTCGTACCGAACCATCATGAGAATATGATGGGCTAGTTATTACTACAGATCGACATGAGGGGCATATGGAATGCAGAGGAAGTTGATTTCCTTTGTTTTGTGCGCCTTACTAATCACTTCGGGATGCTTGGAAGGCTCGCCCCCTGACATGGATGGAGATGGTATTCAGGACTCAGAGGATATCGATATCGACGGTGATGGTTGGAGCAATTCCGAGGAGTTGAACTGCACCTCGGATCCAAATGATGGTGACGTGGTCCCCACCGATACTGATGGCGATTCTGAATGCGACCCCATGGACATAGATGATGACGGAGATTCTTGGAGTGATACCTCTGAACAGATATGCGGCACTGATCCATTGGATCGTGACTCCGTACCAGACGACCTAGACGGGGACATGGAGTGCGATGATTGGGATGATGATGCAGATGGGGATGGCCTTCCGAACGAGTGGGAGATACAGAGGGGCTTCGACCCAATGGACCCAAATGACTTCATCAGTTGCCACGGAGAGGCAAGTTACTGCCTGCGGACATATGACGACTTCACATTCGCAGAGACTCACAATGCATACTCCACAATCGAGGATCAGGTCCTAGTGGGGGTGAATCACTACACAGGTCTACAGAGGCAGTGGGATGACGGGATCAGGGCCTTCATGGTGGACTCTCACCACAGGCACTACGACAACACAACTTCAGAGGATGTCAGGTTCTGCCATAGTACTGGACAGTTCTTCCATCCTTGCAATTTCGGAGAGGTTGATGCTTTCGTATGGCTGAGGTTGCTAAATTCTATGATGAACAACTCCAGTGGGGATGTTGTCACCCTACTGATAGAGAACTACGTCCCGGCCTCGCACTTGAGTTTCCTATTCAACGAGACAGGCATGGCGGATAGGATCTATACGCATTCTCTGGGAGATGAATGGCCGAGCCTTGGGGATATGGTTCTGGATGGGAAGAACCTAGTTGTCTTCTGGGAGCAAGCGCAGAATGACGAATTCCCGTGGCTGCATGATTTCGGAATGTTCGGCTGGACAACGAACTACGCAGAGGGTAGCAAGGAGGAGATGTCGTGCAGTGTTCATCGCGGTGATGGGACGCAGCCGGTTTGGCACCTGAATAACTGGCTTTCGAGCATATATGGACTCCCAGACCCTGTTTTAGCAAACGATGTGAATGAGTATGATACTCTGCTCAACAGGTCTCTGGAATGCTGGGAAAAGATGGACAATAGGCCGACATTCGTAGCAGTAGACTATTGGGAAGAGGGCGAGGTTACAAACGTGACAATCACGCTGAACAAGATGTCTCACTGGTCGGAAGAGGTACCGGCACGGCCATGACTACTGGATCTCCTTGGGACGGATGACTTCCTGGACTTTCCATTCTCCTCCAGATTCAACCAATAGTACCGCGGTCGCCGTTGGCATCACATGCCATTCTCCAGATAGGTGGTTGACCAGTATCTCTGAACCGGGGTTATGACCCAGAACCATGGTTGTTCCCTCTTTATCCATGTCCTCCAGTACTAGCAACAGGTCATTCACTGTGGCATGATAAATCTCCGATCTGATTTCTGATTGCACTCCCACGAACCTATGGGACATCCCCGAGAGGGTCTGAAGTGTCCTCTTGGAACTGCTAACCAGAATCAGGTCTGGCGACCATCCCCTTTCATGAATGGCATCTGCCATCCGTGGAGAGTCCCTGGACCCCCGCTTGTTCAAAGGACGGTCATGGTCTTCTACATCGGTCTCTTTCCAACTGCTCTTCGCGTGCCGCATTACAATTAGCCTTCGGGACAATCTACTCCTCCTCTACGACTCCGAAAGATGGCTCTCTCTTTTCCTTGAATGATCTTACACCTTCGGCGAAGTCTTCGGTCTTGGAAGAGGCTACCATCAGCGACTGTTCGAACTGAAGTTGCGTTTCGAAGAACGTCGAGGTTGATGCGTCGAGCAACTGCTTAGTTCCCCTCCTGCTGTTCACTGACCATTTGCCCCACTCTCTGGCGACTTCCAATGATCTCTCGACGAGGATGCTCTCGTCCACTAATTCATCCACAGCTCCCACCTCCATTGCCTTCTCACCCGACCAGACCTCCGAATTGAAGAGGAATCTCTTTGCCGTCTGATTTCCAACCAAACGCGGTAGTAGCCAAGTCATACCCCCATCTGGAGAAAGACCGAGTCTGAAGAAGGCTGATGCTAACTTTGCCCGGGGTACGCAGACTCGATAGTCAGAGGCCAGAGCTAACCCTAATCCGCCACCAGCAACCGATCCGTTAATCGCGCAAACGAATACTTTCTCCGATGTCCTCATTCTCAGCAACAAAGGATGTAGCTTGTCTGTCATCTCCTGGACCCTGTCCCCAATTTCTCCAGTCTCTATTCCATCGGCGAAATCGTCAATATTTCCACCGGCGGAGAAGAAGCGTCCGGAACCGGTAATCACAACTGATCTGCATAATGGATCGATCATTATCTCATTCAATGTGGAAAGAAGGGGCTCGAAGTTGGCGGGAGCGAAGGTGTCTGCGGAAGCTTCTGGAGACAGAGTAACCAATACGACCCCTCCATCCATCATGTCGGTAGAAACTGGCATGGCACTCGGGCAGGGCACACTCTATTGAATTTGCATGAATATCATAAGATGGTGCAGTCTGGGTCAGACATGCACGAACGCCCGCACCTCTACATCGACGGATCTTGGGTCGAACCCAATGGCGAGGGCACAATAGAGGTGATCAATCCGGCTAGTGAGGGAGTAATCGGATCGGTTCCAGTAGGGAGCGAGTCAGATGCAAATGCTGCTGTGGAAGCTGCCAGAGCCGCATTCACTGGTTGGTCGGAGTCAACGATTGATGAGAGATCGAATTACCTCAATCTGCTTTCCTCTGCTTTGAAGGATAGAGGAGAAGAAATAGCGGAGTTGATCACCTCTGAGGTGGGCACTCCGATAGAATACTCACGCATGGCAATGGTCGGAACACCCAGGGTTGTCTCAAGGTCTTATGCCAAGATCCTGGACGGTTTTGCTTGGGAAGAGGAGATCAGGAACTCTATCGTAGTAAAGGAGCCAATAGGAGTGGTGGCAATGATCACCCCCTGGAACTTCCCCCTACACCAGATAATCGGTAAGGTCGCACCCGCGATAGCGGCAGGATGCACAATGGTTCTGAAACCGTCCAAGGAAGCCCCGCTGAATGCATTCATCCTAGCAGACATTCTGGATGAGATCGGCCTTCCGAATGGGGTTTTCAATCTGATTTCCGGACATGGCAGAGAAATCGGTGAGACGCTGGCGAGCCATCCCGAAGTGGATATGGTCAGCTTCACTGGGTCGACAAATGCTGGTGTTAGGGTGTCAGAGTTGGCGGCTCCCAGTGTAAAGAGAGTCACTTTGGAACTCGGTGGGAAGAGTGCAAACATCATCCTGGACGATGCCGACATACCAAGAGCTGCGTCCTCTGCGATTTACTCTTGCTTCGCTAATTCCGGGCAAGAGTGCTCGGCACTGACCAGGTTGTTGATTCCAGAAGATTCCAGAGAAGAGGTAGTGGAAGTTATCGCGAGCAAAATCGGCCGATACACCGTTGGAGATCCAATGGACGGAACGAGCAAGTGCGGTCCGCTAGTGTCAAAAAGGCAGCAAGAGAGTGTTTCCAGATACATCTCAACTGGAATCGACGAGGGTGCGACATTGGTTGCTGGTGGAGAGGGGATGCCAGATGATTTGGATTCGGGGTTCTACGTCAGACCCACCGTCTTCGCCGATGTGACTCCTCAGATGACTGTGTTCAGAGAGGAGATTTTTGGCCCAGTTCTTTGCATAACCACATATTCCAACGTAGAGGAGGCGATAGAACTAGCCAATGACTCAGAATACGGGCTTTCCGGAGGGGTTTGGTCTGGCGACGAGAGCAGAGCGATGAAGGTAGCCAGGAAGTTGAGGACGGGACAAGTCAGCATTAATGGTGGCGCATTCAATGTCACAGCCCCCTTTGGAGGTTACAAGAAGTCGGGACTTGGGAGAGAGTTGGGAGTTCATGGGATGGAAGAGTTCCTCGAGACAAAGTCAATTCAGCGTTAGGTGATTCAATGGTGGTCCCCAGACTCCTGATCATTGTCGGAACCAGCGGTGTTGGGAAGTCTACAATGTCTGCAAAACTTGCTTCGGAACTCGGTTTCAACAAGGTTGCCTCGACGGATACAGTCAGAGAGGTACTCAGAACACAACTCACATCTTCGGAAAAACCACAACTCCACAGATCGTCATTTGAGTCGGCTGGCGGATCGGCGGTTGAAGACTGGAAGGAAACGGTCGAAGTTGTTTCTGGGGGAGTACAAGCAGTCATACAGAGAGCACTAGAGAAGAGGAGCGACCTGCTTCTAGAGGGAGTTCATTATTTCCCTAACAAAGAGATAATCGATGAATGGCGTGATTCTGGGGGTATTGCCACGGGCGTG